>CAZZJE010000227.1:0-4761 GCA_964654295.1 uncultured bacterium
CATGACCTTTGTTGACCGCATGATGTTAATCCGCTACAGCTTAGAAGCACACAATGCAGTTGTAGAAGCGATCAATTTAAGTTGGGTATTCATTGCCGGTGTCAGTATGCTCGCTAGCATTTCTCAAACTTTTGTTGCGCAAAACTATGGGGCTGGCCTGAGAGGAAATCAGCTAAGTCCTCCTGTCTGGCAGATGATCTGGCTCTCTCTCGGACTGATTTTTATTTTTTGGCCCCTCTCTTTCTGGGGGACTCCCCTCTTTTTTGGGACATCAGAAGCTCAAGAGATGCAACGACTCTATTTTTCTTGGATGCTCTTCTTCGTTCCCTTCCATGGATTATTTAATGCCCTCTCAGGATCTTTTATTGGCCAAGGCTTGATGCGGCTACCGAGTGCCGTTATTTTAGTCGGAAACATCATCAACGTGGCGCTGGGTTACATCTTAATTTTTGGTGTCGAAGGCTGGGTTCCTTCCTTGGGTGTCGTCGGAGCTGCCATCGGACTGAACGCCTCTCTTCTGTTGCAGGTAGCGGTCTTGCTCTTTGGATTTATCCGTCATCTCATCCAATCCAAACAAGGTTCAATACTAAGCAACGCAGCCGTTAAATTATCGCTTTTGAAACAATGTTTAACAGTGGGATCTCCTACCGCCCTATTTAGCGTCCTTGAGACACTAGGCTGGTCCTGTTTTTATATGATGATGGCATCGATGGGAGCAAAACATCTGACGGTCGCAGGGATTGTTCAAAACGTCTTAATTCTCTTTTACTTTGTCGGCTGCGGTCTTTCGCGTGCCGTTTCAACTGTTGCAGGCCATGCGATTGGAGCCAACCAAATCGACATGGTGAGGCAGACTGTTCGTTCAGCATTTTGGATCGTAAGCGGATTAGGCGTTGCCCTCGCTGCGATCTTAGCCGTAGGCAATGACTGGATTATCTCTTGTTTCATCGATAATTTGTCAGAAGAGCAGTATGAACTGCTCTACCCAGCCCTGTTGTTTGGTTTAGCCAATGCGATTATCTATAAATTCTTAGAATGGGTACGCATGGTCATTGCAGGGGCTCTCTCTGCTGCTGCCGACACAACCTTCCTGTTAGTCGCTGGAACAACCTCAATTTGGGCCTTTATGGTCTTTCCAATCTACATGTTAGTTGTCAGACTCAACGGCACGATTGAATTCGCCCTGGCTCTTTGCTCTTTCTATACGCTCTTATCAGCAATTCTCTATGCATGGAGGTTTTATACAGGCGGCTGGCGCAATCGAGAAAGGTTGGTGATCTCAACAGAGCCTATGCTTCAGGCTGCTTAAATAACCCCTATAATCATTGCAGCACCCAGAGTTAAAAGCATGATGCCTATTATCGTTTTAAAACTGCGATAAGTTATTTTAGGCGTATATATCGCCCCAAGATATGACCCTAAAAAAGCTGTTAAGCTTGCTGCAACAACTAATGCCCATGACTCAGCTGATAAAGCCGTATGAAAGTGTGAGGCATAAAAGATCCATCCATAAACGACCAGTCGGATCACATCGACAATTACGCTACAAAGTACACTCGTGCCAATAAACTCCTCTTTACTTGAAGTTGCTTTGATCAAAAAAGAGGAGCGTAGCATTCCCTGATTACCAGACAATCCTCCAAAAAAACCGGAAAGGATGCCTCCCAAAGGAACATAGAGTGGGTTAAAGCTTAATTGAGATAGGACATTAAAAAACTCAAATAGTGAAGCAAGTACAACGATGCTTCCAACAATCACTCCTACCCAACTCATATGAAACTCTTGATGTAACAAGTGATAGGTAAGAAGAGGGGGGCGATGAGAAAAAATTCCTAAGAGGTAGGCTCCCACTATCGCAGCAATAGCAGCTGGAATTCCAAATAGCATGACAATTTTTAAATTCGCCCATTTTCCTACCAAAAAGATTTTAAAGAGGTTGTTTGCTAAATGCACGACAGCTGTCGATGCAATGGCTACTGGCAAAGGAAAAAAGATGGCAAAGACTGGCATGAGTAAAGTACTAAGGCCAAATCCAGAGACGAGTGTCAAAGCGGAGACAGCAAGAGCAGTTAAACAAATGATGAAATAGTCCATTTTAGTTCTTTAATATTGTTACCATGCGCGTTAAGCTAACGAATATTTGTTTAATGCACACCATTCAGCAAACGCTCACTCTCCTGAGCAATCCATTGATTCTCATCTGTTGCCACGACATAAACTCCAACAGATGAATCTTTCTCGCTAATCTTTTTCACTTCACCAGGCAGCAGTCCATGGACTTGTTCATTAAGAGCATGGTCTAGCTTGATGCCACACCACCCAAACTTATCAACCACCTGTTGCCGCACAAAGGAGGCATTTTCTCCAATGCCACCAGTAAAAAGAATAGCGTCGAAACCTCCCAAGATGGCTTGATAGGCACCCAGATATTTGACTACTCGATAGCAAAAGAGATCGACAGCTAAACGAGCGCGATCCTCTCGCTCATATTTTTCCAACAGTGGCTGAATATCGGATGAAATTCCAGACAACCCCTTCAAACCGGCTTGATGGTTAAGCCAATCGATTACTTCAGAACTACTCTTAGATTCATGTTCTCCTATATACTCGACTAAGGAGGCATCAATATCACCTGCTCGAGTGCCCATAACGAGTCCCTCGTCGGGAGAGAACCCCATAGAGGTATCAAGAGAGCGCCCTGCTTGTATCGCTGTCGCTGAACAGCCATTTCCCAAATGCAACGTAATCACTTTTGCATTCTCTTGCTGGCTGACCTCCATCCACTTTTGCCATAAGAAGGCATTAGAGATGCCATGAAAGCCATATCGCCTGATCTGCAAACGCTTGGCCGTTTCTTCATCAATTGCATAGTGGGAGGCAACAGCTGGCATTCGATGATGAAAGGCTGTGTCAAAAACCGCTATCTGAGCAAGTGCTTCTCCGAAATAGCTTCGACAGACTTTGATACCTGCCAGGCAGCTGGCATTATGCAAAGGTGCTAAAGAGGAGAGTTTTTCCAGTTCTCGAATAGAGTTTGTATTGAGTAAGATAGGTTCTGAAAAATCAGGGCCGCCATGGACAAAACGATGTCCAATCCCTATGAGAGAGTCAAACCGACACCCCTGATTCTCCATTTCCTCAAAAGCACGTGGTAGATAGTCAACCAATGCATGAATCAAAGGGAAGGAAGATCGACGACTTGCTTGCCCTATTTTAAGCTCACAGATAACCTCTTGCGCTCTTTTTTTGATTTGCAAGTCTGCAACGCGCTCTTTTTGACTAAATAGGGTCAACTTAATCGAAGAGCTGCCGCTATTGATGACTAGAAGATCTGGCTGCATCACCAGGGATAGAGAACTGTCCATGTGACCCACGCTTTCGACTGTTGTCTCTAAATTTTTTTTAGATAGGTAACACATCCAAATTTTTCTTAAAATATAAAAACAAATTATTTAAAAACACAAAAAAACAATAATGCTACAATGAAATTGCAATTTGTTTATAAAAGGAGGAGTTTTATGAGAGTAGGCAGCAATAATTCGTCTTTTAATTATGATGCGAATATTTCGCCTAATCAAACCTCCTCTTCTAATGCTTATTTAGCAGATACACTCTCTCATATTGACCATTCAAAACAGCTCTCTTCGTTGGAAAAAAAGCTCTACAAGCAGATGCTTCGCTGTGTAGATGAGTGTGGAACAAATCGTCCCATGGATCTTTTTGAAGCTGCTGGACACTGCTTAGACACCGATTTAGGGTCGGAGACTCGGAATATGAGTACGATTCAAGCTTATGCCGATCTGATGGGGGATACAGTAGGAAATACAGTGGGAAAAAATGAGGTGTTAGATCCAGCGGTTCTTACGGCTGGCCGCCCAGGATTTTTTCTAATTACCCCGCCTCCTAACCAGCAACTCTATTTTCTGAAGGCGGATGAAAAAGGCTCTTTTTCTCATTATGACCTTCAATCTGACTCCTTTATTCCAAGTGAGGCTTTGCCTATTACAGGAAAAGAGCTTTTGGTTTTGCCTAACCGCACAGATTTTCCAACTCCAGCAGCCTATGTTTCCACTCCGACGATTGATCAGAAACTTGAAGAGGGTCATTTCTACCATGAAGAGCAAGAGCTGGGTAAATGCGCCATCCATGCCATCCACGCTTTTATTGGCGCCCCTGTTGTCAATCCAAACCAGCTGTCGCTCTTGAAACTAGAGCAAATTGTAGAATCAGATGCCGAGCACTACAAGGATAAACTCAAGACACCTACCCAAATGGAACTATTCAAAAAGGAGATTCGTTTTAACACTGCCCAATCAGGCTGTATCCAAGCTGAGCTAGGAAATGATGAAGGCAGCGTGACGATGCTTTTAAAGATCTTAGCTGAAAATGGAGCAATCGATTCTCGTTTCCAGGAAGTTCAAACATTTAAGACGACTATCACAAGTGAAGCGATAAGAGCTGCTCACTTGAGTGGTGCCATGCAGCCTGGTGAAGCTCTTACAGAGGAGCATTTGACAAAATTGAAAACTGAAATTGAAAAAGAGTTAAGTTCAAATCAAGAGAAAATTGACGCTCTTAAACAAGCATTAGGGGCTATGGAAGCAGCGGGCACCCATTATAATTCAAACGGCTATCTAACAAAAGAATATATGAAATTGTTTTACCTTCTTGAACCCTATCAAAAATTAGAATCGATCTTAGCTCAAGTTAACGATTCAATCTCCACCTTTGATCAATTAAAAGAGCTAAATCAAACATAAG
>CAZZJE010000228.1:0-4757 GCA_964654295.1 uncultured bacterium
ATATAGGTCAAACGATCTTGAACAGTTGCATTGCCTCCAAGCTCCTGATTTAGCTCGTGCTCATGATGAAAAGAGAGCGAAACTAACAGATCTCGTAGGTCGCGAACCATCAAGATAGGACGATATTCGGGGTGGCGTTCAGCAAAAGCTAAGAAGGGTCCATCAAAATGGCGCGTGTGTTGGTAAGGAAACGCTCCTCTATCCCACCTATTCAGAATGTGGGACTCCATTTTTTTGGCATTGATATTTCCCTTTTGAGCCACAAACTTTTTGAGAGCGTCTGGCCGTCGATGCGTCAACATCACGAGAAGCTTTGTCATCAAATGCGTTCCCGATTTAGGAATCGTTAAAAGGAAGAAGGGCTCGCTACTATTAACCGCTCTTGATTCAAGCTCAGTTGCACTCTCGCCAGAGATTGGAGCTGGAACGCAACTTAAGGTAACGAGATAGACGAGCAGCGTCTTGAGCACACGTGGGATCATAGACAAACCTCAAATTATTGATGGAACATTTCCTAAATTAAGTTCTTCTAAACAGAGCTTTAAAGAATTCTCCCAAGCTGGCATCTGCCAACCAAAGATTTTCATAAACTTAGCGTTAGATAAAACAGAATAGTGCGGTCGTTTGGCTGGAAGCGGATAGTCTTTTGTCAAAATAGGTTCCAAGCGGGGAGGGGTTTCGACGAGCTGCTTTTGCTTAAGGAGGTCAGATAGCAAAATCTGCTTGGCAAAACCATACCAGGTCGTCTCGCCTCCTGCTGTTAGATGGTAAAGTCCTTTCAGCACGAGACGCTCCTCTGTCGAGGCCTGGAGCCATCGAACGAAAATGTTGGCTGTTGCTTCAGCAATCATGCGACTCCATGTCGGAGCGCCTATCTGATCATTGACGATCCGAAGCTCTGGCCTCTCTCGGCCTAAACGTAGCATCGTTTTCAAAAAATTGTGCCCTCTAATCCCATAAACCCAGCTAGTTCTCAAAATGATGGCATCGGATTGTGTCGCCGCAATCGCCTTTTCACCAGCTAACTTACTTGCACCATAGACATTCAGCGGTGCTGTCGCTGCCTCTTCTGTGTAGGGGATTTTGCTCTCGCCATTGAATACGTAGTCTGTAGAGTAGTGGATGAAAAGTGCTCGCAGGGCGGCACTCTCTTCGGCAATGACCCCCGGAGCTTTGCCGTTAACAGCATAAGCTAGCTCGGGCTCCTGCTCTGCTCGATCAACTGCTGTATAGGCAGCAGCATTGACAATGAGCGAAGGATCTGTTTTTCGGATTAAGCGACGGATAGCAGCTTCATCGGTTAAGTCAACATCTGCACGCCTGCAACCGATGACCTCTCCTAAGCATGCTAAGCTACGCTGTAACTCCCAGCCAACTTGTCCGTCAATTCCAAAAATAAGCAGGCGTCTCATGGAAACAGATCCACCTCTTTCAAAAATTTGGCTTGGGCATCTTTGGGAGACTGCAGCGGCGCCTGATCTAATGGCCAATCGATTTTTAGCTCGGGATCGTCCCAGCGAATTGAACGCTCAGAGGGTGGGTCGTAGTAATCGGTTGTTTTATACATCACCTCTGCCACAGGGGTAATCGCTAAAAATCCATGGGCAAACCCTTCTGGAATCCAAAATAGCTCTGGCTCCTCAGCAGATAAATAAACCCCTACCCACTGTCCAAACGTAGAAGAGCTTCGCCTTAAATCAACGGCAACATCATAAATCACGCCTGAAAGAACTCGGATCAATTTGCCTTGCGGCTTCTCAAGTTGATAGTGCAGTCCTCTTAAAACTCCAGCAATCGAACGGGAATGGTTGTCTTGCACAAATTCTGCTTCTATCCCCATCTCCTGCTGCAGGAGTCGCTTGTTATAGCTCTCCATAAAAAAACCACGCTCGTCTTGGAAAAGTCGTAACTTAAATCTTTTAACTTCAGAAATGGCTGTAGGAATAATTTTTAGCTGATTCATCGTTGTTGCGCTTTACCCAGAGTAGCTTCAAATTTAAAAAAAATGAAAGCTGAGGTTAACAGAGCTTCCTATTCCCGTCCATATCCAAGACTCTCTTGCCAGGTAAGAGCTATCAAAAAAGAGATTTAACTTTCTGATCCTGCTCGATCTTAAGTGCTAAGATCTCATCGAATTCTTTTAAAATGCAGATAGGATTCGTCGGCATAATCGAGAAGCTCCCTGTCTCCTCGGCTATCGCCATAGGCATAGAGGTAGTAGCTCTCCCTAGGACCTAAAAGCTGCTCTAAACGCTTGACCTTTTCTGGGCCCCAGCAATTCGGTGCGGCTAAATGCCCAGTCAAAAGCCCCTCAGGCGAGACCTCGAGTTCAGATGCTATCACCGAAGAAAATCCTTCAGACACAGCCCAGGGTCGCAAGTAAATGCCTAGGTTGGCACTGACAATCAGACACTGGTCGCCTCTCTCCTGATGCCACCTGACTCTCTCGATTGCTTGAGGACGTAGCAAGTGAGGAAGTCCACTCTTAGCAAAGTGATAAGCCTTTTCCTGGCATGCTTCACAAGGGGTATTTGAGAGAAATTGAGTTAATAATGCCTCTTTAGCTGCTTGTCGAGAGGTTAATCCCAAAACAAATCCTAGCATCTGAGGAGCAGAAGATAGACATTTTACTAGAGCGGATAATGGCTGACAGTCTGCTTTGAGAAAGGAAAGCAGTGTGTCATGATAGGTCAGTGTGCCATCAAAATCGAAGGCGGCGACGTTAGGTTTTGAAAATAGCATGAGGATTTCCGAGATTTTTTTACGCTTTCAGAGCATAGCGGAGTTTAGCCAACCTGTCTATAACTATGTGTAGAGGTTTAAATAAAAAAAAGTAAGCTAAGGTATTGATTTTTTTGAATAGGTAAATTATGTTGACGGCTTACGTGACCAAACAAAGGAGAGTTGCCAATGAAAATGTGGTTAAAAACATGGTTTGCAGCCACTGCAACTGCTGCAGTTGCAATGACCAGCGGTTTAAGCGCCGATTACTTTTATAACAATTCCGACGAGTGCTGCTACCAGTATGGCTACACTGTTCCAGCCCACGTGGAAGATGAGTGCGATTGTGCAGATTTCACAGTTAGCGCAGAGTGGCTCTATTGGAAGCCATGCGCCGAGGAGCTAGAGCTTGGTGTTACAAAAACAACAACACTTGTAACTGGAACAAGTTCTGTTATTCCTCCAACTGTAACAAATTCTCATGAAAACCATCTAGACTTTAAATGGGATTCAGGGTTTCGTCTTGGCATCGGTTATAATCTTCCGTGCGATGGTTGGGATCTAGCATTGAAGTGGACATACTTTGATAGCAAAGCACATGATAGCCTCGATCCAGATGGTTCATTCACAGCTGGTGGAGCGTTAGTTGGAGAAGTATTTGTTCCAAGTTTCTCAGGATTTGTTTTTCCTGATAACAGTCTAATTAAATCGGCTTCTGGTCGTTGGAAAGTTGACTTAAACATTGTTGACTTGGAATTAGGCCGTGCCTTCTTAGCAAGTCCAAGTCTTAAATTGCGTCCATTTATTGGTCTCCGTTGGGCGTCCATCGACCAAAACTATAACCTACGTTACTACGGTTCCTTGTTCCAAGAAGGAATTATTGAAGACGCTTTCTTTGATAGAGTGCGTATGGAGAACGACTACTCCGGTTTCGGTCTTCGCTTAGGTTTGGATACAGTATGGGATCTCGGATGTGGCTTTGGAATCTTCTTTGACGGTTCAGCTTCTTTGCTGTACGGTGATTTAGATGTGCACCAAAGAGAGTTCTTCACAGATCTAACTGGTACAATTGGTAGTGGCGAAATCCACCAACGCCATCATGATCGTTGCGTAAAAGCGAATACTGATTTCAACATCGGTGTTCAGTGGGCAACTCAGTGCAACTTTGGTCGTACAAACTTCTTAGTCCGTCTCGGCTACGAATACCAAATTTTCTTCGCTCAAAACCAGTTTAAAAACTTCGTTTCTACTACACCATTGGGCGGCGAATTCGCAGACGTCCGTAACGATGTGAACTCACGTTCTAACGGTGGTGATTTAAGCTTCCATGGATTAACGCTCTTAGGTCAAATCGACTTCTAATCCATTCGCTGCTTAAAAACAACGACTCTATAGATCTCCCTCTTACTTCAAGAGGGAGATCTTTTTTTGTAATCGTTCAGTTACCTAACAAAAAGTTACTTTTATTGATTCAACACAGAGCGAGACAGTTGCCTTCGGCGCCCCCTATCGGGAAATAACAGGCTTTCTATAGAATGTTCGCGGTATTTCGTGCGATTAGGTCGTTATGCCACTGGTGTTTTATATACCCGTCACAAAGCGTGATCAGCAGGGGCTTGCGATTTTATCGCTGGGCAGCTTGCTAGCCCGTTTAGGAGATTGACCTTTTCTCTAATTTTACAGCCCCTGCCGCACGTTAATACCATTTTTATCAACCAAACAATGGTATTAAGAATGAAGCATACCAAAAAAAGATAAAGTCTCAAGAAGCACAAAATTCAAACAGTTCCTTACCTGTATTATTTCCGGATACGGCTGGTATTGATATTGGCTCAAAATCTCATTTTGTCGCTGTCCCTTCCGATTGCGATTCTAATCCCGTCAGAGAATTTTTTACATTCACAGCCGATCTTCATAAAATGATAAATTGGCTCAAGGAATGTAACATTAAGAACAATGAAGGACTAATGCACCACCCGCTTAAAGATAAAACTGTCAAAAAACATGTGAAAATCACTAGAAAAGATAACGTCTCC
>CAZZJE010000229.1:0-4735 GCA_964654295.1 uncultured bacterium
CGCTTCGACAAGTCGAAGCGAGCAAAAAGCGGCGACAAGTCGCCGCACTCCAAAATCCTTAATGAAGGACAGGGACTGTATTTAAGATTTCATAATTTGTCTTACTGACCGGTTTTCCACGATGAAACCACTCGGCATGCGGTTCTTGCCCTTCTATATAAGTGTAGCTAGGGCCATGACGTGTGTGATTCGACCAGTTGATCTCGGCTGCTAAAGTCTCGCCATTATCGCGATAACGGCACTCCATCCCGTGCTTATTTCCTTGATAATAAGGAACTTCTGCTGAAAGCTCTCCATTAACATAGAGTCGCGTCTTCCCATGCTGTACTCCATTGGACCACTC
Source organism: uncultured bacterium (assembly GCA_964654295.1). Classification (GTDB taxonomy): domain Bacteria; phylum Chlamydiota; class Chlamydiia; order Chlamydiales; family JABDDJ01; genus CAZZJE01. The sequence goes on from CAZZJE010000229.1 coordinate 344, forward strand.
CTCTATGCTCTCTGGAGCTCCATCAGGACGAAAAACGCGTCTCTCCCCTTCAATACTTCCGCCGCGATAAGGAATCACCTCTTTTGGAGAGCCATTAGGATAAAAAGTTGTTGTCGATGTTAATGCCCCATTTTCAAAAGTATCTTTGCCTTCTAACTGCCCAAAAGCATCGCGCCGAACTCTCTCTCCACTCCCATTGACAATACGAGCTTCGATCTGATTATCAGGGTTGTAATATTCGCCACTCTGTAAAAAGTTATAGGTAACTGTTTCAATACACTGAGGCGATCCATTATCATACCAAAGCGTGACTCTCTGCGCTTCTCCCGGTAAATATTGCGTCTCTTTCAAAGGATGGCCACACGCTGTGAAGGTTGTGCATCTCTGCAGACTTCCTCGCTCATAAAACTCTACCTTTTCAATCTCTTCACGATGTGGAAAGGAGTAAGTAACCACACCATGCAACAATCCATCGCAATAGCTTTTGGTTTGTATAATGCCATTATTGAGCTGGCAAATGACTTTGCCGCTCTGCCCTCGCGTCGCCCACTCTTGTGGCTCAACGGGAACGCCATACTTATGAACGTAAGACTCACTGACAACACGTTGACAAGGAACAATCGCATCATCATAGTAACGAGGTTGATGACAAGCTGTGAAACCAGCTAATAGTGTTAAAGTCGAAAAAATTAGGTGTGGTTTAAATGTTCGCATAGCAACTCCTTCGCTAGCTTGCAGTGGAAGATTGGGTTTCAGAGGTCATCAGATTGAGTTGGTTAGAGACTTCAGAAACAAGATGCGCCTGCTCTTTGTCAATTGTCTCTTGTGACAACGTTTTGCTGGGATCACGATATAAAAATCTTAAGGTCACATTCTTTTTACCTTTTGGCACCTGTGCTCCACGATAGATAGCAACCAGGGAGATCGACTCAATAATTGGAGCAGCGATTTTTTCACAAAGAGAATAGAGATCTTGATAGGAGACTGACTCATCGACTGTTACTGTCCAATCACGCTCGGAAGCAGGATAAAGCGGCAATGGCTTCATCTTTGCCGCCGGCTGCTTGAGTAACATTAAGTCGTCCAAATTAATTTCAGCAAAGTAAATCCGTTGTGGAAAATCAAGACGGCGAATAATTGCCGGATGAATCTCTCCTAAAACACCGACAACTGCGTCGCCAATACGTATTTGAGCTTGACGGCCCGGATGGAAGACAGCCCAGTTATGCGATTCAAAAACAGCTGGCGGTAATCCTAACTCTGCAAGCAGCGACTCTACGACTCCTTTTAGGTAGTAAAAGTCAATTGGACGAGACTCATGAGACCAGTTAGAAGCTGCCTCCTCTCCCGTCAACAAAATTCCTGCCATCGTGCGTTCGCAAAACTTTTCTTCCTCTTTGAAATGGATACGCCCAATCTCAAAAATCTGCAATTCGCGCACTTGATGGTTCTCATTGTGTTTGGCGACTTGCAGCATTCCCGGAAGAAGTGACGTGCGTAAGACAGATTGCTCGATAGAGGCTGGATTAAGAACTTTAATCTGGGATTCTTCCATCAATGGAACCTGGATAAGGTCTAAAATCGACGGTCCAATTAAGTCGCAGTTGAGAACCTCTTGCAGTCCTGAACCAACCAAGCGAGAACGAACAATGCGTTCGAATAGAAAGATTGGCGTATGTGGAATGGAGGATAAGCGGGCTGGATGGCTCTCTTTGGCGGAAAAATGTTCATATCCATATAAGCGGGCCACCTCTTCGATGATATCGACTTCTAAATTCAAATCATGCCGATAAGTTGGTGCTTGAATGGTAAAGAGATCTTCTCCATCCCATGTATAAGGGAGATGCATGCGGTGAAAAAGGTCCTCGACCTCATTAAGGCTCAAATGAATGCCCAATAGACTGTTAATTCGACTTAACCGGCAAGTGACCTTTTTACTTGGAAAAGATTGCTTAGACCACTCCATTATTCCACTACAGATTATTCCGCCTGCAATCTCATTAATTAGAGCAGCCGCCTCATCTAAGACAACCTGCAAAGCATTGGGATCGCATCCTCGCTCAAATCGACGAGAGGCCTCTGTCTGTATTCCTAATCGTTTACTGCTGCGACGAATGGCAATAGGATCGAAATAGGCCGCTTCAAGAAGTACATCGCGTGTTCGATCCGTCACTTCGGAGTACTGCCCGCCCATAATACCTGCTATACAGAGTGACTGCCCCACATCACAAATCATTAAATCTTTGGTTGTTAAATGATGATTTTTGCCATCAAGCGTTACAAACTGTTCCCAATCATGCCCCCCTCGAATAATCAGGTGTCCGCCATCGATGTGATGAAAATCAAAGGCGTGCAAGGGATGGCCTCGAAGTAGCATCACATAGTTAGTGATATCAACAATATTGTTGATAGGACGCATTCCCGAAGCTTCTAACCTTCTTTTTAGCCAATCCGGTGAGCTTCCTACTGTTACACCTCTTATAAGCCGGCAGCAATAGCGCAGGCAGCGTTGAGTATCAACAACGTCTAATTTGACATGATCTTTTGTAAGGTCTTGGCTGCTCTCTTCTACTTTAGGAAGAGGCAAATGGATAGGCGATCCGGTAATGGCAGAGAGCTCCCTCGCAACACCCAAAATGCTGGCACAATGGCCTAAGTTAGGAGTCAAAGAGATTTCAAAAATCGTTTCACTATACATTTGAGCGACGTCTGCACCTACTTTTACCTGCGAAGCAAATTCAATAATTCCAGGCAGCGTCTCTGTCAGCTGAAGTTCTGCTTCTGAACAGAGCATTCCATACGATTCGACACCTCGAAGCTTTGCCGGTTTGATTTTAAATGTTCCCCCCGATCCATCCGGCAAGGTCGCCCCAATCTTAGCCAGCGCCGTCTTAAGGCCTGGTCGGCAGTTAGATGCGCCACAGACGATCTGAAGGGTCTCTATCCCATCGGTCACAGTAGCAATGCATAGCTTTTCAGCGTTAGGATGCGGCTTGGTGTCTAACACTTCAGCAACGACAACCCCTTGATAATTTGGAACAATTTTTTCGACTTTATCAACTTCAAGACCCGCTTTCGTCAGATAAGCAGCAATTGTATCCGCCGTTAAGTTAAGGTCGATAACCTCTTGAAGCCAGCTTAAAGGAATTTTCATAGCAACCAGAAAGAGTTAAAAGTTAACAATGATGGCATATTATGGAGGTCCACAATAGCGCAAACAGCGATTGCCTGACAAGTAGGATTTGCCTCCCTGATTAGATGTTCACCAAGATGGCATCTTAGATACAAATAGCGCTTTTTAAAGTTGTGAGAGTGTTTAAGGCTTTATGGTTATCGCTAGATCTTCTTGCTTTTAATAAGAATTTTTAAATAATGCTATGATTAGAATTTTAAAATAGATCCCGGATAACGTTCAGAGTAAACCAAGTATCTGATCGCTAAAGCAGCTTGAGATTGAATAGCTATTTTTGGTGGAATTCTACCTGACTAAGAGCCAATTAAAATATGTCACTACTCATTAGATTTACACTAGCTTTCATCGCAGCTTTAATTTTTGCCGTAATTTTCAACTCACGAGTATTTGATCTATTAAAAATATTTGGAATCGAATCTAGCAAAAAACAACGGCGAGCCGTTTTATGGGTAATCTTTTCAATTTTAGCAAATTTAATACTATTTTCTTATATGATACACTTACTTCTTTTTCGACAATAGTAGTATCTCATTACTGAAGATGGACAAACAGTAAAAAACAAATTTTAATGAACACTCTACTAAACGAATGGGGAAAGGAATTCGCTTTCTTACTTTTTTTTGCAGCTGCATTTGTTTTTTCTTATCTGGCTAGACAAACTATCTTTAATGAACTTGACTACTATGGAATAAAATATACGCCAAAAACAAAAATAAGGACTCTTTGGCTAATTTACTTCAATCTAATCACTGTCTCGTTTTGGCTACATATCTTACAACGGCTTATTTCGCGTATGTAACGATTGTATTTCCTCATTTTACCCACAAGTCAAACTTAGACAGGTTTTTATTGTTTTTACGCAGAGGCGGAGGGACGCAGAGAAATACAATAATATTGTGTTAGGCCTCGAAGAGGCCGGCACAATTTTAGGCCAGGCCGTAAGGCCTTAGCCTTATCTTTCTGTATGTTTGATTTAAAAAACTGGGGCTAAAGAGTATATGGAGTGCGGCGACTTGTCGCCGCTTTTTTGCTCGCCTCGACGTAATCGTTCAGTTACCTAACAAAAAGTTGCTTTTATTGATTCAACACAGGTACAAAGTCTTAAAGACACGAAGATAAACGATTAAACTGTTTAAACAGTGTTATTTAAAATGTATTTCTTCGTGTCTTTGACTCGACTTTAGCATTTTTTAAGTACA
>CAZZJE010000230.1:0-4722 GCA_964654295.1 uncultured bacterium
TGCATATTAAGTCAGCCTCTGTCGATTACGGAGACTACTATGCTGTCAAAGTGGCCGGTTTCTTTCCAAACAATCGCCATCAAGGACTCGCCTCAATTCAAGGAATGATCACTCTATTTAGCCAAAAGACAGGCGAGCCTGTAGCTATTTTCCTGGATGAAGGTTATTTGACTCATCTACGTACAGCTATCGCAGGAGCAATTTGTGCTAAATATTTAGCTCCTAAGCATATTGAAGCCATAGGAATCTTAGGCGCAGGTGCACAAGCTCACTACCAATTAAAATTATTGTCTCATGTTACGAGTTGCCGCGAAGTTTGGGTTTGGGCACCACGCAAAGAGCAACTGGAACTCTTTTGCAGAAATCCCGAGCTAAATGAATTTTCTATTCAAATCGCTAATTCTCCTAAAGAGCTGGCTGAACGGTGTCAGTTAATTGTCACGACAACTCCCTCTACAAAGCCGCTGCTATTTGCTTCCGATATTAAACCGGGAACGCATCTGACAGCTGTCGGATCAGATGATCCGGGTAAACAGGAGCTAGATCCTGCTATCTTGCAAAAAGCCAACCATGTCATTGTAGATAGCCGTTCGCAATGTTTTGCCTATGGCGAAACCTATTGCGCAATTCAGGCAGGTCTTTTACAAAAAGAGGCTGTAGTAGAACTTGGCGAAGTGATCGCCGGATCGCAACCCGGTCGCCTAAACGATAATGAAATCACTGTAGCTGATCTAACTGGTATCGGTGTCCAAGATCTGGAAATTGCAACGGCTTTTTTTGAAACTTTATCTGATGCAAAGCCACCACTTTAGGTTCTATCTGTGGCATCTCCAAAGTATCCGGATCTAAGGCAGCAGCTAAGAAAGGATGCTTCCATCCCATTTCAACGACAGCAGCAACCGTCGCAAAGCTGGATCGAGACGCAGAATTCCAACAGGCAAAATGCTTCGCCCAAATCGTCAACCAACAATTAAAAATCCGTTTTGTCAGGCCTATTATGCAACAAGGTCAATTAGATATCTATTATGTTTTCACTGTTAAAAAGCATTTAAATCATACAATCTCACAATTAATCAAATAATTTAAATCAATCCATTTACTTAAAGACCAACAACTTAATTAAAATATTAATTTTACATTTTTAATTGATATGATTTTATGATAAAATTAAATCAGACAAGAGTGTTATAAACACCTAAAACATATAAGCGAGATTCGTATGGCTTATTTTAAAAATTTAAAACATTTATTCTTCCTTTTATTTATATCGACAAGCATGGCCGCATCAGCGGATACGATCCAACTGCAATCGACGATTCGAGATTTTAAAATTTCTCATCCCGATTTCGAAGGAACCATTGGAAACGACCCAGGAATTGTCAAGGGAGTATTGGGACCTGATAAAAAACCTGTTTATAATGGAAATCCAACCACATTGACAACCACTGGAGTAACTAATTTTAATCAATGGTATAACAACACTGCTAATGTTAACTTGTCTACTCCCTATACTTTAACATTAACTAACTCGATAGCGCAGCCAAACGTCTACTCTTTTTCTAGTAATGCATTTTTTCCGATTGATAACCAACTTTTTGGGAACCAAAACCTTGCTCATAACTATCATTTTACTTTGGAATTACATTCTTTATTTAACTACAAAGGCGGGGAGAGCATTACTTTTACAGGGGATGATGATATATTTCTTTTTATTAATGATAAATTAGTAATGGATTTGGGTGGAGTACACACAGCCGCCACAGGTACAGTAAATTTAGATACTTTAGGTTTAACACCGGGTAACACTTACAGTTTTGATCTATTTTATGCAGAACGGCATACAGTTGAATCGGTTTTTTCAATGGCGACAAGCATCCATTTAAATACACCTGAACCCGAGTCCTATTTATTATTAGGGACTTTTCTCATTGCTTTTCTTTTTATAAAGAAAAGAAAATCAGAGGCTCAAGTTAGCAACTCAATTTAATTTTAGATGATGCGTTTAACTGATTTCAAAGCCCATAGTGACCAAAATCCAGTAAATGCCGGTTTAGGGAACTATGGGTACGCGAGAAACCTAATAAACAGAGCCTGGCAACCCCTATCGAAACTTTAACTAATGATCTCACTGCCTCGTGTCGTAATCAAAATCTGACCATCTAAATCGACTAAAACAGAGTTTTCTGCCTGGGCGACCAAGCCTCCCGTCTCTTCAATCAGAGGGCCATAAGCAGCTAAGACATCTGCTCTCACCAGACGATTCAGCTGCTGCTTGATCTCCTGCACCGAATGATTCGACTCCATCAGATCTTGCAAAGCAAAAGGGAGCTTTCCAAAGGGTCGGATCTTTTCTAAAAGCTTCTTAGCGCTCGCCTCTCTGATTGACTTCTCTTTGAGGAGAGAAAAGATCATGGGGTTAGCCGTCTCATAAATAAACCCGAATCCCGTCGTCGCAAAGGGTTCAATCGCAAAGGTCATTCCGGGTCTAATTACACCACTCGAATGGTCATCATAGTTTGGAATCGAGGGCGCCGTATGCACTTGATAGTAGCCTAATCCATGGCCAGATAAGTTTTTAATCGGATTAAACCCATAGCTAGCAATCGTCGTTTCAATGATCTTTCCAATCTCTCGAATGGGTAATCCTACTGTCAAAATCTTCTCGGCTGCAAGAAGAGCCGCTTCTGCTGCTTCGATCAAGCGTCCATGCTTGCCAGATAGATCTACCGTGACAGCACAGTCGCCAATAGCACCTTGGTAACAGATTCCAACATCAAGTTTAATCACTTCGTCTTTAAAAATAATATCGCGGTCAGGTTGAGGCAAAAAATGCGCAGCAACTTGATTAAGGGCAATCTGAGGTGGAAAGGCTGGCTGCGCTCCCAGCTCCTTGATTTTTTCATTAATCTGGCGAATAACGGTCTGATAAGAGGCACCAGTTTGAATTAGAGATTTTCCAAATTGCCGCACTTGATTAGCAATGGCACCTGCTTTGATAAAATTGTCTTTATAAGTTGGATCCATCAGGGGCTCTTTATCTAGAAGAAAATGAAAAAGGTTCTTGAGTATACTGTTTCTTGAAATTAAAACTCAAAAAGCAAATGATAGGCCCTTAAGTTTCATTTTAATCGCAACTTAAAGCAGGTAAAGATGCCAACAGCACTCTACGATACGATTGGAAAAACTTACGATACAACACGCCGAGCAGATCCTGACATCCTCTCTAAAATTTTAAAGTACCTCTCCCCAACCAAACAGAAAGTCTACTTAGATGTCGGCTGTGGATCAGGAAACTACACTAGTGCCATCTTTGAACAGGGATTCAACATCCAAGGGATTGACATTTCGACTGGCATGTTAGAAAAAGCCAAAGCAAAGAATCCGAATATCAAGTGGCTGCAGGGCGATGCGATGCATTTGCCTCTGCAAGATAAGACGTATGATGGAGCCATCTGCATTTTGGCAACCCACCACATTCAAGACATCGACAAGGCCTTTAAAGAGGTTTATCGAATTCTAAAAAAGGGTCGTTTTGTTCTTTTTACAGCTTTCCCCGAACAGATGTTAAACTACTGGCTAGTGGAATATTTTCCTAAGTTGATGCGGAAGGCAGCTGACAAGATGTCTACATTTGAAAAAATGTCGCAAGCTCTTTCAGACGCTGGGTTTGAAGAGATTAGGGAACATCCCTATTTCATCAAGCCTAACCATCAAGACTGTTTTTTGCATGCGGGGAAATATCGCCCAGAAATCTATCTCGATCCCTCCGTAAGGGCTGGAATCTCCACTTTTGCTTTAGAAGAGGATCAAAAAGAGATTCTTTTAGGCTGTGAACAAATCCAAGCAGATATTTTATCTGGAAGAATCAAAAAAGCCATTCAATCGTATGAAAGTGACTTGGGAGACTACTCCTTTATCGTTTGTCAAAAGGGATGAGCGTTTAGATGCCAAAAGCAATTATTATCGGAGCCTCTTCAGGAATCGGCCGAGAGCTAGCTAAGCAGCTCAGCCATCAAGGCTATACAGTTGCTGCTGTTGCAAGACGCTTAGATTTGCTCACCACTCTTCAACAAGAGTCTCCAGGTATTGTATTCGTTCAGCAGGCTGATCTAAAAGATATTCCACAGATGATGCAAGCCGTTCAACATCTCATCCAAGAGATGGGAGGAGTCGACCTAGCAATCCTTAATGCTGGCACTGGATTCATTAATCCCGCTTTAGAATGGGAAAAAGAGATGGAAACTATCTCTGTCAATGTCACGGGATGCTGCGCTCTAGCAGGATATTTCTATCGCTACTTCTCAAATCAAAAGCATGGGCACCTGGTTGGCGTCTCCTCGATTGCAGCTGAAAGAGGCAATGACGCTGCTCCTGCTTACAACGCTTCCAAAGCCTTTTTTTCTTCTTATCTTCAAGGCTTGCGCAAAAAGGCGTTTAAAGAAGGACAAAAAATTGTAGTGACAGACATCAGGCCTGGCTTTGTCGATACCGATATGGCCAAAGGCGATGGCCTATTTTGGGTTGCCTCTCCACAAAAAGCGGCTGTTCAAATTCTCAGAACAATTGCTCAGAAGAGAAAACAAGCCTATGTAACCAAACGGTGGCGTCTGATCGCTTGGATTTTGCGTCTGCTTCCGGAACGCCTCTATGTTCGTATATGAAAGACTAGATGTAGCGTAGGCTTTAGAGGTAATTGCAAAATTGTTGTCTTATGAGGCCCAA
>CAZZJE010000231.1:0-4707 GCA_964654295.1 uncultured bacterium
GCAGAGAGTGTTCACCTGAAGTCGCTTTTAACCACTCGAATCCATATTTTTGAGCGATCCGTTTAAGAGAGGGATCAGGAAGTTTGTCGTGCAAAAGATTAAAGAGAATGAGCGCTCGCACAGGATCTTTAGTATGGATTGCACTTATAACGCTTTCAACCGGGGAAATACTCTGCAGGCTATGCTGTTGGAGCCAAGAATAAATGGTATCATGAATGATTAAGGAGTCGGGATGAATGCTAGCCCTTAGTTCTTTCATAAGCGCTTTTAAAGTCAGCTGCATCTGGCGAGAGTTTAAATAAGCGGCTAGAGAGATAAAGGCAGGTAGATATTGGGTCAAATCAATTTGGCGTTGTGACTCTGGGTCTAAACGCTTGCTAATGCTCCATAGCTGCAAACCTAACAGGGTTATGGCTGGATAGGGTCTTTCAAAAAATTGCAAAGCCATTTGGCGGGAGAAAGGAGGATGAAAAGTGGCTAAATGGTCCCATTGGCTGCAGGGCAAGTCGCTTACAGGTTGTTTTAGAAAAAGAGGAGAGCTCTCTGCGTGATAGAGGATATTGTAGAGAGTAGAGAGATGATCTGTATAGAGATACGCTCCCTCTTTTTCTACATGCTTTGCAATGTTGATGAGTTTTTCAATCGTCTCCAGAGGAATCTGAAGATAGAGGCGCTTTTGCAGGTTCGATGTCGTTAAATGCAATGTCAAAGAGCCATGGTTCTTACTTAAATGAATCGCTGGTGCCGTGCTGCTTGGCCTTGCCAACTTCTCAGGTTCTACACTATGTTTGACTACATATCCTTGAATAGCTAACCAGTTATTGAGCAGTTGGAATGGAATTTTATGCTTATATAATCCCTGCCATATCCATCCAAGGAGATCGTCTCTACGGCCTACACATTTGGGAACGGCAAGCTGCTGCCAAAATAGCTGCATCTGGTCAGCTGTAAGATCCGGCTGAATCCAAAGGGCTAGCTGATAAGCTGTACAAAAGCGCTCCCAAGGATTTTCATACATGACCTCGTCAAGCAGCGACAGCCAACCTTTGACGACGTCGCCATTGCCCAGCTTTTTAGCCTCTTCGCTAGCTTGGCTAAGCGCTGGCTTCATCGCTTTCCAATCTTGATTGAATAACATGCGCTCTCCATGCGCAAATCTACGGCATTGCTGAACTACAGATTTTGGCTTTGAAAGCATGGCATTAGAACAGAGAGGCGCAGCTGTTTGGCGGCATAAAAGAAAGAGAAGATTAGACATTCCGACATTGGTCGAATCTTCTATTAGGAAACCTTTTGCAGGATCAACTACTTGGAAGCCTTCTTCTAATTGGATTTGACGCGCAGTCAGATCTTTTTTCCAAAGAAATAGGGCAGGATGTCCTAAAGTTGTGCTCGACTGGATTTCAATTTGAATCCTTTCTTGCTTGTCATAAAGCCAAAACCGAAGTTTACCCTCAACCTTTTGGCTGTCTATCTCATATTTTTGCTTGAGCATCGCCGCGACGTTATCTAAATTCACATAGACTTCAAAAGTAATTTTGGGATTTTCCAAGCTCAATAGCATTTCAGAAATATGCTCTTTATCAATAGAAAGGTTTCTTTCTTGAAAGACAGGAGTAACCGCTCGTTCCACATAGCTTGCACCCAGCCAAGTAGACATGCCTTCTATATCTAAATAGGCTGCTGTCAATCCAAAGCGATTTTTTAGCTGCTTTAAAAGCTCTAAGAGCTTGCAAGGTGTTCCCTTGCCTCCAAAGCGACTATTCCAAGATAGTTGCAGTTTTAAATAAATCGTCTGACACTCTTCGAAGTTGGGATTAGGGATCTTCGTCGAGGAGTCTAGACTCACTTCTTCAGACGCTTGAATGATTCGATGTCTAAACAAGCTGATTTGCAACTGATCAGCAGGCAGCTCTTTTAGTTGATGAAGAGTTGAAGTCGATCCAGAGGCTTGTGCGTCCGGGGTCTGGGGGGATGGAGTTCGAGATGCGAATGGAGGTGTCGGGTTAGATTGAACAACTGTTGCAGGGAAGTTGCTTTGAAGTAAAAGAGAGGAAAATAACATGTTTGGGCTCTTCATAAAAAAATCTAGCAATGAGCAGAGAGGCTGTAATTGCATCGATGTGGACAAAATTTTCTTTTCTAGTTAACTTAGCTAAAGTTTTTACTTAAATAAATGTTTAAAAAGTTTTAATTGGTAAGGTTGTTTAGCTGAATTTTTTAAATAGGATAGAATTTTGTCTATTTTGTGTTAAGGGTTATTAATTCGATTTTGTTTATTATTATGATTGGAGTGTTATGAAATGTCCTTATTGTGGAAGCAAGGAGCTTCGTGTCACCGATTCACGTGACGCCCCCGAAGGCAATGCAATTCGCCGCCGCCGAGAGTGCCTCCACTGCAGCCGACGCTTTACAACTTTTGAAACAGTCGAACTTGCTCTTCAAGTACATAAGCGCGACGGGCGTTACGAGGAGTTTCAAGAACAGAAATTAATGAATGGACTCAAAGCAGCCTGCCGCCATACCCGCATCAGTCATGAACAGATTTTGTCTATTGTCGAAGAGATCACAAGCCTACTTCAGCAACGCCAAACATTAACCGTTTCATCTAGAGAACTAGGCGAGATCGCGATGAGTTATTTACAAGCATGCGATCCCATCGCCTATATCCGATTCGCATGTGTCTACAAGCGCTTTGGAGAGTTAAAAGACTTTGAAGAGGCGATTCGAGATATCCAACCTAAAGCTTCCCCGTCTCACTCTCCTGTCCCTCCTGAAATTCCTTAAGTATTAATTCTCAGTAAATGAAGCGAATTAGACAGAAAAAAAGGGCAAATTCTGATAATATTAGAAAAAACATAGAGGTAAAAATTCACTGATTTTGGTATAGCTTTTCATCCCTTAGAACCGAAAAGTAGATAGCTGTTATCTAGAAGTGTTGTGATTCAAAGAGTTGATTAGTTGCCCAATAAGCAAGTTAGTGTGGAAGGAGGATTCTGCCATGGCCCTTACAAAAGAGCAGATCAAAGAGTTCAAGGATATTTTGCAGCGCATGCACTCTAAGTATACGCGTTCCTTAATGGGATCAACAGCAGAAGTCAAGACTCCAGATGAAGCAACAGGCTATTCTCAGCATCAAGCTGATCAAGGCACAGATGACTTTGATCGCATGATTAGCATTGAGCTAATCAGCCAATCCTATGCCATTTTAAGGCAAATCGAGAGAGCTTTAGAAAAGATAGAAGAGGGCTCTTATGGAGTTTGTGATGTCACCCATGAAGAGATTCCAATAGCTCGCCTGCGCGCAACACCCTATGCAACGACGACAGTTAAAGCTCAAGAGCGTCTAGAAAAGGGACTTCTTTAATTTTGGATGAAAAAAATTTACAGAGGAATAAGATGCCCAATGCCTCTCCAACATGGAGACAAGGAATTGTATGCTTACTGATACTCTTGGTTGACATTTTAAGTAAATATTGGGTTTTCTCTTCTGTCTATAGGGATATTCCGGTTTTTAGCCACTTTTTGGGCGGTATTGATTTCTCCATTAGCCGTGTGGCCAACCATGGAGCAGCATGGGGAATGCTAGCTACTTACCAGGTTCCCCTCCTGCTGTTCCGCTGCTTGGCTGTCGCCGTGCTTGCTATCTATATCTTCAAATTTAACCCCCACTCTTCTAGGCGGCTGCCGCTCCTACTGATTTTGACGGGGGCTATAGGAAATGTACTCGACTTTTTTATCTATGGCTATGTCGTCGATATGTTTCTCTTCTATTTCTGGGGCCATCCTTTTGCAGTCTTTAATATCGCCGATAGCGCCATTACAATTGGCGTTGCTTGCTTAATTGTTCTCTCTTTTTGCTCTTCTAAGGAGTCGGCTCAAGCCGTCTGATTTGATGCGTCGCTGCTTACCTAATCAAATTGTCCAAATGGAAGCTAGCCGTTGGCTGGAGCTGCAAGTTTTGTTAGATCCAGCAGAGCTATGTCAACTTTTTCAAGAAATTGAAGAAGCCTTTAGCTCACCACTTTTTTTCCGAACTGGAGCAGTTGTTTCTATCAATCAAGGCGCTCTCTTGGCTGCCGACTTTCAAAAGATATACACACAATATGTGGAAGGACTTCAACAGGGTCGGGCGATTTCTGAACAGCAGTTTCGGTCGCTGTTTTCCTCTGTCTTAACTTTAACAGACGAAGTATTAGTAGCAATTGACTTGGGAAAGGGAGAAGAGCTTCTGCGCGTCGAACGACCTGCTATCCAGCTACAGTGGCTAAAAATCTACTTTTCCGAAGAGAGTGGAAATTTTTATCCGATGGCTAAAGGGCTCGATATGATTTCCTGGGGCCTTCAGTTCTCTTATCCGCAACTTTTTTGGGATCCAAACAAGCAAGAGGGCTGTAAGGTTGATGATTCCGCTCAATTCCCCAACACAGCGCTGTTTAAATTTATTCAAAGATGGCTACGTCACCATTCGATTCCAACGCCATTTTGTTTCGCTGGTCAAGTAAAAAATGTGCCGATGCGTCTTGGAAAAAAGTGCTTTAGCTGGATCTCAGCTCATCCAGACTTGCAGAGAAAAGGCATTCAAGTAAAACTGCCAGACACGAAGACTTTTTGATAGCATTTTTTTAACTGGCCGTGAACCTCGGCGATTCGTAGCGCAGGCTAAAGAGGTAATTGCAAAATTGTTGTCTTATGAGGCCCAATGCA
>CAZZJE010000232.1:0-4679 GCA_964654295.1 uncultured bacterium
CGAGGCGAGCAAAAAAGCGGCGACAAGTCGCCGCACTCCATATACTCTTTAGCCCTAGTTTTTTAAATCGAACATGCAGAAAGATTTTGCATCAATCTAATTTTTAAAAAATTTGCGTAACTTGAATTTTACAATTACCTCTAAAGCCTACGCCACATCTTCTCTTGGCAATTTTTAGTTCTCTTTTTTCTTTGCTCTTACCTTTCTTTCGGATATACAAAAGTTGACGCTTGTCAAATCTTAATTTGAGAGGAAATGATGAAATTTATAAAAAAAATTATTGACTGTAATCGCCTTAACAAGCTGTTTATCACTTCAAGCAGCTGAACCATATGATTCTATTCAGAATCTTCCACATACGCCTTAAAAAATAAGCTCACTTTCGCCTTAGAAACTTTTTACCCATTCCGTTAAAAAGCGTTCGGCTTGCAATTGTAGGGTGTTGCCCCAATGCTTGGCGTCACGGCGCAGCTTATGCAATTCGATTTCAGGATGTTGACTAAGTTCACAGGTGTGGCCAATGTACCACTGCTCAAGATGGTGAGGAATCACCTCTGGATGAAATTGAATACCCAATACGCGCTTTCCATAAGCAAACGCTTGGCTTTTACAAACTGGAGTAGACGCCAATAATGTGGCTTCTTTAGGCAAATCAAAGGTCTCTCCGTGCCAATGGAAGACATGGGTCTGATCAGCATCTAAATAGTGCAAAGGAGATTGTTTACCTGCTTCTGTCAATGTCAAAGGATACCAGCCGATCTCTTTGGCCCTTATAGAATAAACAGTCGATCCGAGCGCCTTTGCAATCACTTGTGAGCCTAAGCAGAGACCTAAGATTGGACGATGTCTCCTAATACGCTCTTGAACGATTTTGAATTCCTCTTTCAAAAAGGGATGCAGATGCTCATCATTGGCGCTAATTGGTCCACCACAGATGACTAATAGATCAGGATCTAATGGATGAATTAGATGCAACTCATCTTTGCCTGCATCTAGATAATTGATTCCATAACCGAGTTTTTTAAAAACAGATTCGAACGATCCTAAATCTTCAAAAGCAACGTGTCTGATTGCAACAAGATGTTTCATTCGACTGTGACCGATTTAGCAAGGTTGCGAGGCTGATCGATATCTGTGCCGCGCTCTAATGCAATATAATAGGCTAACAGCTGTGCGGCCACTGAAGCGGGCACACAGGCTAAGCGATCCGAAGTGGAAGCGATTTTAATCTGTTCGTCAGCCAGCTCGCCTAAAGCCTCTTGCCCCTCTTTATAGATCGCAATGAGCTTGCCTTCGCGCGCCTTGATCTCCATCATGTTGCTGGCAATCTTTTCCTGAGTCAGACTGTTAGCGCAGAAAGCAACTGTGGGACATTCAGCATTAATAAGAGCAATAGGACCATGCTTCATTTCGCCAGCTGCATAAGCGTTGGCATTGATATAAGAGATCTCTTTTAGCTTTAGAGCGCCTTCTAAAGCTGTTGGATACATGTAGTTGCGCCCAATGAAAAAGAAGTTTTCATAGGAGGCGTAACGTCTGGCAATTTCTTGAATGTGTCCTGCTTGGCTTAATACCTGTTCCACTTGTTCAGGAAGTAACTTCAAAGCCGAAATGAATTCTCTTCCCTCTTTTTTAGTCATATGGCGCATGCGAGACATCAAAAGAGCAAAGAGTGCTAATAGAGTCACTTGGCTTGTAAAAGCCTTTGTAGAGCAGACGCCAATTTCAGGTCCAGCATGTAAAAAAAGAGTGCTGTGGGCTTCGCGGACTAATGTCGAGCTGTTCACGTTGCAGATCGCTAAAATTTGACTGCCCTTTGCTTTTAACTCTCTAACGGCAGCAATCGTATCAGCAGTCTCACCCGATTGGCTAATCGCAATGACAAGGGTGCCAGGAAGAATGACCGGATTTTTGTAGCGAAATTCCGAAGAGATCTCAACTTGTACAGGAATACGCGCACAATCTTCGAGTAAGTAAGCACCCAAATAGCCGGCATGCCACGAGGTTCCACAAGCTAAAATTAAAATGCGCTGGACTGAAAGCAGCTCTTGAGCAGAAAAACGCAATGTATCTAAAACTGCTGTTCCATACTCTTCGTTGCAGCGGTTAGCCAGTGCCTGTCGAATTGCTTGGGGCTGCTCATAAATCTCTTTTAAGGTGTAATGGTCAAATTCTCCCTTATTAATTGAGATCACCTCGCCATTGAGCTTTTGAACAGGCTTGTCTAAAGGAGCGTGATGCTCTCCATAGACCTCAATTTTTTCTGAAGTGATGACAGCGACCTCTCCATGTTGCAGAAAGATCACTTCTTGCGTCTTATCCGCAAAGGCATTGGGATCCGAAGAGAGAAAGGCTTCGCTGTTGCCTATTCCAATTGTCAACGGACACTCTCTTGCAAAGGCAACGATCTCTTCTGGCTGGTCGCGATGGATCACCGCAACGGCATAAGCCCCTTCCAACATTCCAACCGTTTTTTGAACAGCCTTCCTCAGGTCGCCCTCATAAAAATAGGCAATCAAATTGGCGATGACTTCTGTATCTGTTTCAGAGTTAAAACTAAATCCCTGCTGTTTAAGAAAATCTTTAAGGGTTGCGTAGTTTTCAATGATTCCATTGTGAACGACAGCTAAAGTGTGGTGTGTGTCATATTGAGGATGTGCGTTATCTTGGGTGATTCCTCCATGTGTTGCCCATCTAGTATGAGCAATCGCAATAGGAAGCGAATCCTTATATCCCTCCATGAGATTTTCCAAAACGGCAATCTTTCCGACTGTTTTAAATGAGACAAGTTCGCCGTGTAGAATGCCTGCAATTCCAGAGGAGTCATAGCCTCGATATTCTAGGAATTTCAAACCTTTTAACGTCATCTCAATGGCGTTTTGTGGTCCAATATAACCAAAGATTCCACACATGTCACACGCTCACAGTAGGATTGTTATAAGGAGGAATTAACGATGCCAGACAGCTCGCTGGGCAGGAGTTCCAATCTCTTCTTCAACCAAACGGCCAATGTTTTTGGCTAAATGAGAAACTTCTCTAAAGTCCTTCCCTTCTATCATAATACGACAGATATTTTCTGTGCCAGAGTAACGCAAGAGAACCCTACCATGCTCTTTTAGCTGCTCCTCTGCCTTCTGCTTCGCTTCCTGCACTCTAGATAAGGTTTCAAGGGGAGGTTTTTTCAAAACAGGAATATTCAAGCAAACTTGAGGATATTTTTTGATGTGAGCGGTTAGCTCCGATAGACGCACGCCACGTTCAATCATAATGCGCAGAACCTGCAAGGCGGCAACCAATCCATCGCCTGTTGTATTATGCTCTAAAAAGATCAGATGCCCACTCTGCTCGCCTCCTAATGCAGCATCCATCTGCAACATCTGCTCAATCACGTAGCGATCGCCAACAGGAGCTTGAGAGACCTCAATACCCTCGTTTTGCATCGCATGGATCACGCCTAAGTTAGTCATCACTGTTGCAACGGCACGGTTGTTACGCAGCTGCCCACGATGCTTCATATCTTGTGCACAGATTGCTAAAATAAGATCGCCATTGACGATCTGGGCATTCTCATCAATCATCAACACTCGGTCTGCATCTCCATCTAAAGCAATTCCAACATCGGCGTGATGCTCAATCACTGCTTTTTGAATCAGCTCAGGATGAAGAGACCCACAACCTTCATTGATATTCAATCCATTGGGTGTGTTTCCATAGACGTGTACTTTGGCATCTAGTTCACTAAAAACCAGAGGAGCCACCTTATAACCTGCTCCATTGGCGCAATCTAATGCAATTGTTAAGTTTTTCAAAGAGAGCTTTTTAGGAAATGTCGCTTTAACAAACTCAATATAACGTCCATCCGCATCAATAATTTTAAAGTTGCGTCCGATTTGGGCGTCTCCAGGCAGAAAATCTTCGAAATGGTTCTCTGCCACCAACTTCTCCATCTCCTCTTCCCAGCTGTCCGGTAATTTATAGCCATCAGCAGAAAAAAATTTGATTCCATTGTCATAAAAAGGATTATGTGAAGCTGAGATCACAACCCCGGCATTGGCACGATAGGCACGCGTAATAAAGGCAACACCAGGCGTTGGCAAAGGCCCAACCATCAAGGTATCCACACCCATCGAACAGAGGCCAGCAATGAGAGCGTTCTCATACATATAGCACGATAAACGGGTGTCTTTTCCTATCACAATGCGGCTCTGATTGTGCGTTCGACGAAAAATTTTTCCCGCCGCCCGCCCTAAAGAGAGTGCTGTTTCCACTGTCAATGGCGGCGTATTTGCCCGACCTCTGACTCCATCAGTTCCAAAAATTTTAGGATAGTGTGCGTTTTTTTTCTCTGTCATTGTAAATTTCTCCAAATCGACCATAAACGTAATCGATTATGGCAGCAGATGCAAGAAAAAAATCCCTGTAACCTATTCCTGAAATATGCAAAGAGGCGTATAATAAATAAAGTGATAAGGGAGTCTCGTTTTTAGCAATCTCTGTTTGTGAAGACTTGAGTTAAAAAGAGCAGGACACCTATACTAAAAGCAGCTTGTTTTATAAAGGCCTTTTGTAAATCCTTTATTCTCAACCCTTTTTGTGAGTAACACCTCTTCGTGCAACCTAAGATCTATCAAGCTCATGAGCATCAATTAGATGAAACACTGATTGATTCCGATGCTCTC
>CAZZJE010000233.1:0-4672 GCA_964654295.1 uncultured bacterium
TTGGAAACATTTTTGGGTAAGTCATTAGCTGTATAAGAGACTACTTTCCCATAGGATCTCATCAAATTTAAATTCCAACGCCACTCTTCGCCCTCATCATTTGTAAAAACAGGGGGCGTAAAGTTGATTGGAGGCTGTTTGGCCGCCTTTTGATGCTCAGAAAAAATGCAATATGGATTTTTTGGGTTTAACTCTATATCTGGACTGCATTGGATTGTTATCTCTACACATAGGGCAAATAGAGGATCACTCTCTTCTAAAAAGAGCTCTTCATGAAAATCAATGACAAATTTTGCAATGGTAAGAGCCCTCTCTTTAGAAGCTTTACCTGATGTAAAAATTTTTTCAATCCGTTCGAAGACAGCCTTGCGCAGCTCAACATTGCCCATCAAGCGAATTAGAAAATCGGTAAAACTCAGGTTGTTAACCGAAAAATCTTGTCGAAACATCTCTACAACTAAACGATAAGCTGAATTGGGAAAGATAGAGAATAGATGATAGCTATCTTCCACCGCTAGCATTGCAGGAATGTTCAAACAAGCAGGAAAAAAGGGGCGTAACTCCTTTGCCAGACGGCTTTTAATTTCTAAGTTGTCTAAATGGTCATCGATAAAAAATAGAGCGCTAAAGATATGTAAGAGATGCCTAAATCTGTGCATTTCAATCATCACTCGTTGAATGCGCTCGTAGTTGCTTTGGTTTAACTCATTATGAAAGAAGAAAGTACGCGTCCATACATCTAAACCTGTTGAGGGCTCATTTACCCATATCGATATCGGATCTTTTTGATACCATGTTGTAAAGTAGGCAGGAAGCAGATGTGGGAAATTGTAGAGCTGGTTGCAGGCAATTATTAAGGCTTGGAGGCGCCTTTCTTCGGGAATCAGTTGAAAATTGCTTATCATGGATAAACACCAGTCCGAAGAGAGCGCTCCATGGTTTTCAGCAAATAGAGTAAGTAAATGGGTGATTTTGAGAGAATGGTATACGTTGTTTGCTTTAAAAGAGTTAGAAAATGTTATTTCAAAAACTATTTTGTTTAACGTCTTTTGGTCACATTCAGTAATTATTTTAAAATTATCCAAAATCTCCTCTGTCACACGTCTCTTTTCGTATTGCCAATCTTCTTCGGTATAAGAAGAAATAATTTTACACAATGGAATCACATGCGGTGCCTGTATCTTTCCAAGAAAGCTCAACAGGTGAGGAAGACGCTGCAAAGTGCGCTGCATGGCAATTTCATTAAAAACAGAAAACTGGATGAGGAAATTACAGCGAGAATCTTTTGTAAAAACCTTATAGCTTTCTTTTTCTCCTAACATTTTTTCCGATAAGGGAGTTTGATCGAAGTAGGAGAAAATTTTTTCAAAATCGGAAAGCTTTTCTTCAAAAGCAATCGTATCCAAAATGTTTCGACATGCAGTTAAAATGTTAGCTAGATAGTTCGTCTTCCACTCCTTGCCAAACCAGTTCTGAACAAAATTTAAAACGGAGTAGGGGATTATTGTATCTTTCGTGCTGGTAGCAAGAGCTTCTAACCAGACGTCAAAGTTGAGCTTATTTTCTGTAAGGAACTCAAGAAGAGATTCGATCCGTTTTGAAACATCTTCTTCAGTAAGAGAGAGACCTATTTTCAAAATATAGAGCTTGTGTAACAGCGAAGACTGCTTTTCACAGAGTGGAGTTAGCTGACGAAAGCGCTCTCTCTTCTGATTCGCATGATATTTATAAATGACATTTAAGAGGTTTAAAAAAGAGGGATGCTCTTTTTCATGCCAACGAGCCAAGCAGTCTTGTTCAAATTGTTTGCGTTCATGATCTGAGGGGAGTCTGCATAAGCATCGAAAAGCTCTTCTTGAAAGAGCTAAGTTAGGTTGATCCAATAGTGTGGAAAAGGTAATTCGAATTCTTTGCGCTTCGTCAAAGGAGAGGTTAAAGCGATAGGCATAAAAAATGATTACATGTTCTATCCCTGAGCAAGCCTTATTAAGAATTAACTCTAAAACATCAGCACGTTGCGTTGCTGGAATTTCTAGAAAATCATCAAATCGGAATGATTCCAACTCTTTTGCACTCAAAGTGCTTAAAAATCTTTGGCACTTTTCTAATAGCTCTGGCTGGAGAAGCTCATTTAAAGTTTCAGTTTCATGGTATTTATAAAGTTTACTGTATGAATCATGGATGTTTTTATAGAAGCTAAGATAGCGAGAAAGGGTTAGATTCTTCTCGAGCAACTTAAAGCAAATTGGGATGCGAACATCCCAATCATCAAAAATGGGTGGATAAATGGAGGAGCAAAGAGTCTCTAAAAATTGAATCTTATTCTCCGGCTCACCTTCTATCAGTTTTTCTAGCTGCTCTTTATCAAAAACTATGAAAAAGGAGAGATGATCATTTTTAGTTAATTCAGAAGCAATTTTTAAACATTGCATAAACAGAGAAACTTGTAGCTCTTCATTGTCTTCTGAGCTAAATAAATTTAAAAATTCAAATAAATTTAAGGGGTCTTCCTCATCAAATAGCTCCTGCTCAAAAAAGTTTGATTCCTTTTTATCTTGATATTTGCAGAAAGATTGGAATTTCGACAGCAGAAGAAGAGGATCAGTAAAACGAGGAAAATTTTTAAAAAACTTGTTAACCATTTTCATTTTAGCAGAGCCAAAGGAGCTTCGTGCCAAATCTATTAAATGAAGGAATGATTCTGCAAAAGTTTCGGAGTTGGCAATAAGCTGTAAAATGGCTTCATCGACTTCCTGTAAAGCAGGAAATAGCTTGGAAGCAATTGCCCGCATAAGTTCTAAGCGGTTTAGAGGAAGGCATTGGGTGCTATCAGGTGGCTCTAGGATATGCTTAGCAAGGTTTCTGATTACCTGTTCTAGCCACTCCTCTCGTTTTTCTGGAAGCTGTGCTAATGACATGCCAAGCTCCATCCCTCCTTTTAACGTTAAAAGGGGGGATAAGGCTTTAACAATGCGGGCGAGTTGGCGAGGCTCATCTTTATCATTAGGATTCCATCTTTTTGCTAGAGCAATCTCCAAAAACTGAGCTGTAATAGCCAGCTTCTGCTGCTCGCTACACTGCAAGGTTTCTAAAAATGCCAAATTACAAACCGAATAGCTTTTGTCTTGCAGGCTCTCTTTTGAGCTCTGTAAATCATAAAAAAATCGATTAAAATTAATGCCGTTAGCTTCTAAGTAGGCAATATTAAAAAATTTCTGAGAGATCCCATTTTCAATCTGCTGGCTCGAAATTTGTAATGAGATTTTTAAGGGTAACGGGGCTGGACGTGGTGTAATTGTAGAAGTCATAAAACCAATGATTTTTTTAATTAGGAATGATGAAGATTTTGTTTTATTAATTTAAATTTTGTGTAAAGATTCGATCTTTTGCACAATTGGTTAAACTATCTCTTCAATGAAAGAAAAACACTTTTTGGAAATTTTACAGAGCATAGAGAATCGCAATGAGAAACGCTTTTTGCGCTCTTTTCAACATCGTGGAGTTATTTCGACCGATTCCAATGGAAAAGAGTACCTTAATTTTTGCTCCAATAATTATCTTGGCTTGGCTCAGCACCCAGCTCTCATAAATGCTTCCATCCAATTTACTAAAGAATATGGCGTGGGATCGACTGCCTCCCGTTTTGTCTGTGGTCAGCTTGGTTTTTATCAGACTATTGAAGCGCGTCTTGCCAAATGGGCCGGAAGAGAAAAGGCTATTATTCTCAATTCAGGCTACCAGTCAAATGTTTCGCTACTGCCTGCGTTGGCAAGTTTAAAAGGATTTCTCTTTTTAGATCAAGAATGCCACAACAGTTTAGTTCAGGGAGCTTTGGCTAGCCGAGCAAAGCTTTACCGCTATGGGCATCAAAATTTAAGGCAGCTGGAAAACTTTCTATCCCAAACGCAGCATCAACCCGGTCCCAAAGTAATTGTAACAGAATCTCTGTTTAGTATGTCGGGAGATCGAACCGACCTTACAGCGCTTTCATCCCTGGCCGATCGCTTTAACTGCTTGTTAGTCGTAGATGACGCACATGCGGTTGGAGTGTTAGGCGAGGAGGGGAGCGGCCTAGCTTCACGCCATCCTGGAGTAGATATTGTCACTGGAGGTTTTGGAAAAGCTTTTGGAGTCTTTGGAGGCTATATTTTGTGCTCCTCTTTAATCTATGATTTTCTCGTGCAAAAATGTTCAGGTATGATCTATTCAACTGCATTACCTCCTGGAGTGCTAGGTGCGCTATCTGCCGCTTTAGATATTATTCCAACATTAGATTATGAGAGGAAGCAGCTATCAAATCGAGCGTCTATGTTAAGGAGAGAGTTGCAAAAGATAGGATTTGAGATAGGTCAATCCACAGATCAAATTATTCCTGTTGCCATGCCAAATTCAAGTATTGCCTTACAAGCCAGCCAGCAGCTGCAGGAGATGGGGATCTTGGCTGTTGCTATCCGTCCTCCCACTGTTGCAAAAGCTTGCTTAAGGCTATCAATTTCGACGTTGCATACAGACGCTCATTGCCAGCGTTTGCTTGAAGGCCTTAAGCAAGTGATCAGCATTTGAGATTGTTTTCTGGAGCGGCGACAAGTCCTTCCAGATTGACACATCTTTTTCTGAACTTTAGAGGGTTTTAATAACAGAGCGCTGGGTTAGGCCTCGAAGAGGCCGGCAC
>CAZZJE010000234.1:0-4651 GCA_964654295.1 uncultured bacterium
ATCGAGCGGATCGAAGAGAGTCCCATCGAACGCCTCCTCGTAAGTAACACGATCCCGCAGACGGAGCGTCTAAAAGATGCCGCCAAGCTGCAATACGTGTCGGTCGCCCCCCTTTTTGGTCAAGCCATCAACAGCTTTCTTTCGAGACGTTCTCTTGCCACGCTCTATGCTGTCAACCCCTCCCAAGGTTGACCTTAAGCTTTAAACGGCAGCTAGAGGTGCACTCCTTGCTCTTTCGTTCCTTTTAAGGGTCTGACCTTAAGAGAAGTGTGCTTGAGCTTATGTTGAATCGAACTTCGGAGATGTTATGAAAATCAATCTCATCACGCGCGCGGACCAGGGTAAAACCGCAAGCCGTCGCCTGCGTCGCGAAGGGGTCATTCCCGCTGTTCTCTACTCCCGAGGACAGGCTGGCGAATCGATCGCCATCGAAAGAGAGGCCTTTGCCTCGCACTTACGTCAAGTGCAAAAAGGACATCTGTCTACCACTGTCTTCACACTAGTCGACCCCTCTGGAAAAGAGCGCAAAGCCCTAGTGAAAGAGATCCAGTATCATCCTACAAGCTATGAAGTCATCCACTTAGACTTTGAAGAGCTCCTAAAAGAGCATCCAATCAATGTCAAAGTGCCAATCGAATGTATTGGTGTGGCTGAGTGCGTCGGTGTTAAGCAGGGCGGTGTCTTACGTCAAGTCATTCGCCATCTGCGCGTGCGCTGTTTGCCAAAAGATATTCCGGTAGATTTTAAACTCGACGTCTCCAAGTTGGAGATGCGTCAGTCTTTACGTCTACGCGATATTTCGCTGCCTGAGACTCTGCGCCCGCTCGCCGATCTCAACGAAGTCGCTGTCGGTATTGTGAAGCGCTAAGTGGATAGGGAATGAAGAGGCAGGCTGAACAGCAGAAGCTCTATGTAGGTCTTGGCAACCCCGGCGACGCATATACCTGGACACGCCATAATATCGGCGAACGGGTGTTAAGCGAGCTTGCGATGCGTCAAGGGTGGAGCTGGCATCGAGAAAAAAAGTTCGATGGCCTTGTGGCCAAAGGCTTAATTGGCGATTGCCGCGTCCATCTGCTTCTACCGCTGACCTACATGAATGCAAGCGGACGCTCGGTACAGGCCTATTTAAACTTCTACCGGATGGAGATCGACGCAGTGACTGTTGTCACCGATGACACGGCCCTGGCTTTTGGCCAGATGCGTCTACGTCCAGGCGGAGGAGCTGGCAGCCATCGCGGCTTACAAAGTATCGAGCAGAGCCTAGGAGGCCGACAAGGCTATGCGCGCCTGCGCATTGGCATCGGATCCCCACCTGCCCTTTTGCCCTTAGCCGACTACGTGTTGAACCCTTTCAGCGCCGATGAGCGTCTTAAACTTCCTGCTCTGCTTAAAGCCGGAGCCGAAATTTTGGAACGCCTAGCGCAAGAGCCTCTCGAACGGCTTATGAATCAGATCAACACGCGCCAGCCGCCAGAGCGGCAAGATTGTATTAGCAACCCCTCGCAGACTTCTATAGAGAAGTCGGGAGAATCATAGATGACTCAAACACAACAGCGTCACCTTTACGAAGGGATGTATGTGATTAGTGCCAAACTGAGCGACGAAGCACGTCAAAAAGTGCTGCAGCGTCTGCAAGATGGCATCACTGAGCGTGGCGGCACTGTCGTTAAAATCCACGACCAAGGCCGTAAGCGTCTCGCTTATCCTATTGCTGGCCACTTAGAAGGCTACTACTACCTCTTCTACTTCGAGCTCAATCCTAAATTGATTACAGAGCTTTGGAGAGAATATCGCTTAAATGAAGATCTCATCCGCTTCCTCACCGTTCGTACTGAGCAAGTGCTTGAAAAGATCGAATTCAAAGCCCTCGCCGAACAATAATACCTTAGGAGTTGAGTAATGAATAGGAAGACTCATAAAGGGGGCGACAATGGCGGAGATTTCCGTCCGAAAAAGCGCAAGCGCTGCCCCTTCACTGCCGCTGGCATCTGGGATATCGACTACAAAGATATCAACACGCTGAGCAAGTTTATTACTGAGCGCGGCAAAATTTTGCCTCGCCGTATCACCGGCGTCTCGGCTTTCCACCAGAAGAAGCTATGTACAGCAATCAAACGCGCACGCCATGTGGCTCTGCTGCCATTTGTTGCTGACCTATAAACCGAGCACGCTTGTTACAGGAGAGATTTACAATGGCTCACCAGCAGCTTTTACTCGTGCGTGACGTTGAAAAACTAGGCCGCTCTGGCGATGTTGTCAGAGTTCGCAATGGTTACGCGCGCAACTTTTTAATTCCCGAAGGACTGGCTGTCGTCGCCGACAAGGGGACCCTTCGCCGTCAAGCGCGTCTGAAAGAAGAGCGCTTAAAACAAGCCGAGCAAGACCGTCAAGAGTCTCAAGCAATGGCTGACCGTCTACAGAGCGTCACTTTAACGACAATTGTTAAAGTTGACCCAGAAGGCAATATGTATGGTTCCGTTTCCGACCACGACCTAGTTCGTCTTCTTGAAGAGCAGGCCGGAATCCATATTGAGCGTCGTGCATTTCAACTGAAACATCCAATCAAAGAGACTGGCGTTCATTCGATCGCAATCAAATTGAAAGAGGGTGTTGTAGGCGAAATCCGCATCAAAGTCATTCCCGAAAATGCTCCCGAAATGTTGCTAGGGGAAGATCAAGGTGACAACGCTTAAGGATTCTTCCATAGAGAAAGCGCAAGGAATCTCCTTGCGCTCTCCTGCTAAAATCAATCTCTTTTTACGGATCTTGGGCAAACGTCCCGATGGCTATCATGAGTTAGCTTCGCTTATGCAAGCGATAGACCTGTGCGATACGATCCACTTTTCGCTTTCAACGACCGACCAATTCTCTTGCTCCGAGGCCTCTTTGCCAATGGATGCATCCAATTTGGTCTGCAAAGCAGTGGCTCTCTTTCGCCAAAAAACTGCGCTGACGCATCCTTTGCAGATCCACCTGCATAAAAAGATTCCTCGCGAAGCTGGATTAGGCGGTGGCAGCAGCAATGCGGCAACGACGCTCTATGCACTCAACCAACTTTTGAATGCTTCCGTTTCCCATGAAGAGCTGATTAAATGGGCTGGCGAGCTAGGCTCCGATGTCGCCTTCTTCCTTTCGCATGGGACAGCTTATTGCACGGGAAGAGGGGAATGCATTCGTCCAATTGCCCCCCTGCCTGCTCAATCTTTTTGGATCGTTAAGCCAACTTTTGGTCTCTCGACTCCCGCTGTCTATCGTGCTCTTTTATTGGATTCGTTGGAACAGAGGCAGCCTCTCTATGCCCTCGATGCCTTTATGAAAGGGGAGGGGGTGCCGTTCAATGACTTGGAAGAGGCCGCTTGGTACTGTTCACCACAGCTGCTGCGGTGGCGGGAACTTTTGCTGCTACAAGGATTTAAGCGTGTGCTTCTCTGCGGCAGCGGCTCCAGCTTGGCCTGCTTTGGCTCACCAAGAAAAGTCCCCAAGCTTCCAGAGCCAGGCGAACTCTTTCCCGTGCGCTTCCTTCAAAGACATGCCTATAGCTGGTTCTAATCGTATTCTATTAGCTAATGCCGGTTAGCAATCCTAGTCCAACAAAGACAGAGTGGAAAAGGGTATGCTGCCGGGTTGTCTTTGCCTCTTTCAGCTGTGCATGCTCTAACAGAATCTCTTCTCGAGAGGTCAAAATCTGCTTTGGATCTGAGCTGTAAAGGCCATTTTTAATCGCTAAATAGCGTTCTAGATTCAAACGATCTTCGGAAGACAAGCGGTCTAATCCCTCAATTGTGCCACGGTAACGCATCGCTTTTCCTTTCGGATTATATTGATTATATACGTGCGCTAACCAAATTGAGTGGCCATGTAACTGTTGGATTTTATAATGATCTTCAAAGTTGGAATAGATGTTCCACGTGGTATTATCGGGAAATAAACCACGCTCTATTCCTAACTTAAGTAGGCGGCATGTATTTAGGCAATTTTCATGCTCTAATTTTTCCGTTAAATAAACGAATCTATCTTTATCGATCTCACCCGAAGCAGCAGCATCCACAATGCCTAATAGCTCATGATCTCGGGCGGCATTATGCATTTCAAAGAGCAGAGAGACAATTATTGTCGATTCAGAGCGATGCTTGTTTGGATTAATCATAATCACTCGGCGTCCAGAAGACCACATCGCGTCAAAGTTGCCCGAATTGGATGCCAATTCAATGCGAATAGGACCCTTTTTTTGGATTTGCGCTAAAAGAGGCTCAACCTCTGGTAATTGCTGAATTTTAGATATGATAGATTCTAATTCAACAGGATAGGATGCAATTGTGCCTGTTGAACAGGAATAGGAAGAGAGTGCTTTAACACAGGGCGGTATAGCGGTTAAAGTATTTAAACTGATGAAGAGAAAAAAGAATATTCCGAGAATATAACGTATAAATAGCATGTCTATACCTAATTATTATTATAAGTAAAGTTAAATTATTTTAATAGTTTTATTTGAATTTGTCAAATAAAGATTGATTTTTTGTTTATTGAGCTAACTGTTTTGTTGAATGTTAATTACATTTTTCGAGTGCGGCAACTTGTTGCCGCTTTTTTGCTCGCCTCGACTTGTCGAGGCGTTAATAGGGGCAGTTAATCATATACGGCATATAAA
>CAZZJE010000235.1:0-4634 GCA_964654295.1 uncultured bacterium
GTACGTATCGGGACGATTAACCGCACCGGTTACGGTGATGGTAATCATTTTGACAGACTTTGGTTCGGAAAAGGTATCGGGAAGAGAGGGTTCGTCGTTCCAAGCGAGAAGTGCCAGACCAACGAGCATGAGAGAGAGTGTTCCAACGACAATCCACTCATGCAAAAAAAGAGCCGGAGATGGCTCCGGCTCTTTTTCTTGAAGGCTATGCAAACACAGCCTCTGGCTGAGTCGCTTGAAAATAGGTGTATTTGCTGATGTAGTCGTGCATACGCGCGATGACAGGTCTTCCTGTTGCATCTTTAACAACTTTACCATCCGCATCTTTTTGATATTCGATATTTTTAGCCGCCTCAGGTACTGCAGGATTTGGGACAGCTTTGTTATAATCATCTGCTAAGACTTTACCCCAACCTAAGGAGTTAGAGACCAAACCGACAACACCTGTTGCTAATAGATATGGCACCATCGCACTTAAGCCAGTGACCAAGCCGATAATTACCATGCTAATGATTGCGATTTTACTAATATCATAAGCCAATGCCATAACCGTACGTATTTTTGTACGATGCTTGTTTTCGGAAGTAGTCTCTTCCACTTTTTTCCACTGCTCTAGCTTTAATTCAGCACGAAGTTTATGGGCACTATGGATGTTTGTAATATCGTCATCCGTCCCATTGCTCAAACCTTTTTTAATCGCATGGTAAGCCTCATATAAGTTACGAGCCTTTTCTTGATCTTTGATGATAATTTTTCCAGCCATGTTGAAAGCCTCGAAATACTTTGACTCAAGACCAGGCAGACTGTTACCATCAAGGTCAAGTCGATTTTCTATATAGCCTGCTATTTCTGCTTTTTTACTGGCTAGGGTATTTTGTGCATTTAGATGATCTAACTTATTCTGCCACTTGGCAACCTTGGCATGGACGTTTACAGATTTTTTATTTACTTCCACAATCCCATTTTTAATCTTTCTATAAGATTTCAAGGTAGCTTTGATACCAAAAATGGCGGAGCCGATGACAAAAAGATCTTTGGTGACTTTAGCTGGGATGCGAACAATCAAACCGAGAAATGGAATGCTACCTAAGAAAGCGACAAACTTACCAAAGTTTACTAATCCCATCGACTGGAAGAAAATCCCCGCTTCAATCCCATGAGCAGTTGTCAAGAGGGCTTTGCTCTTAACTTTATCAGGAGAATTGCCATTCTTACCTGCTAGCCACTCATGGATACGCGAGATAAAGTTCAAGCCAGAGATTAATCCGACCATTGCACCGACTTCATTAATGACTAGTTTTAATGGAATGAAGCTTACCTTGAAAATGTGCAAGGCGATATCGGAGACTAGTCGTAAGATGGAGATCAGGAATTTACCTGTCTTATCTAAAGCACTTGTATTCTCCACCGAAGTGTTTAACACCTTAAAAGTCATGCGGAACGGAGCCGTAAAACCTTTGCCAACTCTTTTGCAAAGAGTTTCCTTATTGGGCGTAACTGGGACTGGAAAAAAGTTTGCAGCAGCCTGGTTATAAGAGTAAGAGATAGGGTTAGCCATAATAGATATTTCCTTATATTTCGATGATTACTCTTATGCTGTTGCTTTTAGCTTAGGGTCGTTTACTTGACCGAAAATAAAACTCGTCAAAGAGAGAGTTTTAGCTAAGATACCTAATGCAAGCAAAAGGACAATCTGGCCAGTGACCAGGCAGAAAACAGCACTAGCAAGTTCTGCAACAGCTGCGACTAAGCTTATAGAGGCATCGGCAACTTGAACACCAGCACCTGCTTTACCTGAGTACTTGACTAATCGTTGGATCGCATCGCCTCCGTAAAACATAAAGCCGCCAATTGCTGTGACTGTTCCCAGGACCCCAATCTTTGCAGCAAAACGACCGAGCTTGAGCACGCCTACCATAATTAGCCAGCTGGCTGCACCGCAAGCATCTGCTACAGTCATAAAGCCTTTACCGATAATTCTAAAGATGCGGTGTCTATCTTTACGCACCTCATCTGTTCCAAAGTAAATAATTTTAGTGATAATTCCCGTTGCATCTAAAAATCCAGAACCTTTTGTCAACACGGTAACGGGTTTAATGAATTTGCCGGGTTGTCGCGTGATGATTTCATACGTTGTCATTAAATAACCAATCAACTGAGCTGACCAACTCAATGCATCGACATCATTTTTGACATCAGCCATTCGATGGATAGTTGCGGTCATCGCTGAACTAACTCCTGAGCAACTTGTCATTCCTTCCTCCTTACCCTTTTCCTGCGGATGAGCTACCAGTTTTTGAAGAGAATCATCATAGTAAAAAGAGTATATTCATGTAAAGATAAAAATAAGACAAACAAACAATTTTTGTTTTTTAAACTAGATTTAAACTAAGAATACTAAAACATAATTAAAACGCATTTGAAGGGAGACGAAAGAAGTCATAAATTACTTGTAAACACCCTGTCGTTGCAGCTAAACCGGCAATAAAAAACAAAATTGCCGAAGAAAAGCCGATCACAGCTACAGCGGTAAGTAAGATGTAGTCAATAGCGGCAAGGATTCCAATGACCGCTGAACGCTTGAGAGAAAGGATTTCATGAGGGGAAAAGGTTTCGGGATTTTTCTCTAACATTTTGGCACGCTGAAAGCGAAGAAGGGATTGACGCAGAGCAAGCAGATTGGCGAGTAAAAAATAGGCGCGGCTGAGAGGATCAAAGAGGGCTCCAATTTTACCAAATTGTATTAACTTGTGACGGCGAACTGCAGCTGCCAATCCGAACAGGCCCGATTGCACAAACAAGAGACCATGTAACACTAACTCTTGCCTCCAAAACGGCTTTGGATTTGGTTTGGGCAAGCTTGCAAGCGACATCGAGTGGATTTTTTGATCGACCGGATTGAGTTTCGAGTGCCTCTTTGCCCGCCATTGTGGAATAGCAGCATCTAACACCACCTCTTTTAAACCATATGTTAATACTCCCAAGCTCTGTAGAGGAGGATAGGCAGCAGAAAAGAGCTGACCAAAGGATGGGGAAGAAGGGGTAAAACTTTGAATAGGAGAGAGAGGTGTCATCCGATTGCCCATTAAGTAAGTTTCATCAAAGAGCTAAGGAATATTTGGAGTGCGGCGACTTGTCGCCGCTTTTTGCTCATCTCGACTTGTCGAGATGTTTGGATGCCATAGAAAATTTAAATAACAATCGGTCTTTAACGCTTCGACAAGTCGAAGCGAGCAAAAAAGCGGCGACTTGTCGCCGCACTCCAAATATTCCTTAGCACTTTTCAGAATTTAAAATCCAATTTTCCAGCCCCTCTCAGCCACTCTTTAGCTGGCATCGCACGCTTGCCTTCTAGCTGCACCTCTTGAAGCTGCAGGGCTCCCCTGCCCGTACCGACAATCAACAATCCCTGCTGATTAGGAATGAGCTCTCCGGGTGTCGCTTCAACATCGGCTAACAGCTTGGCCCGCCATACTTTTAAGCGCTTGCGCTCCCCTTTCACCTCTACCCAGCACCAGGCACCAGGTTCGGGATTGACTCCATGGATCAGACGCTGCAACACAGCCGCTGGCTTTTTCCAATCAATTTCGCACTCTTCAAGCTCAATCTTCGGTGCAAAAGTGACAAGAAAATCTTCCTGAGGATCTCCAGGAAGCTGCTGGCTGGAAAACTGATGGATAATAGAGACTAGCAGGGGAGCTCCAATGTTGAACAGCTCTTGTTCAAGCTCACCGTAAGTCATCTCTTCGCCAATTTTAACTGCAGCTGTTGCAATGACATTGCCGGCATCCATCTTTTTAACCATATGCATGACAGAGACACCTGTTACGGATTCTCCCTCTATGATAGAGCGCTGGATAGGAGCAGCGCCACGCAGTTTAGGAAGCAAGCTGGCGTGCAGATTGATGCAGGCAAGCTTTGGCATATCGAGTAGATGTTGCTTTAGAATTTCGCCATAAGCGACGACGACAAATAGATCGGCATTTAAGGCTTGAAGAGGAGCAATCCACTCCTCCGAAGAAATTTTATCTGGCTGAAAGAGCGGAGTATCGGGCAGGCGCTGCAAAGTTAGCTCTTTGACCGCTGAAGGATGTGGGCGACCAGAGCGCCCTTGAGGTTTATCTGAGCGTGTCACAACAGCAACAATGGAGAGACCCTCATCGATCAAATTGTTTAGAATTTGGGCGGCAAAAGGGGGCGTTCCAAAGAAAACGATACGTAGTGGCTCACAGCTCAACGGCTCTCTCCTTTAAAGGAAAGAACCTCCTCCTTCTCCTCCAGCTCATCTTCCTGCGCCTCTTCCGCCGTTTTACCAACTCCCATTAACCCGCGCTTGGTATTTCGGCAGAAAGCAACAAAGTGCTGCACTTCGGGAAGCTGTTCGACTTGCTCTTCGATCAGGCGCAAGGCTTCTACTAAAGGAAGATCCATGCGATAGAGAATTCTAAATGCTTTAGCAAGCTCTTGGCGTGTTCTCAAAGGAAACTGATGACGCTTAAGTCCAACTAGATTTAATCCCCCAAATTTGTAAGGGATATCTCCCCCTACTGTATAAGGTGGAATATCATGTGTGACGCGGCTCATTCCGCCAACCATCGCATAGCAGCCGATGCGAACAAACTGATGGACGGGCG
>CAZZJE010000236.1:0-4610 GCA_964654295.1 uncultured bacterium
CCATACGCATATCTAGTGGGCCATCTTCTCGGAAACTGAAGCCTCGCTCCGGCTGGTCAAATTGCATAGAAGAGACCCCTAAATCGACCAAAATTCCATCGACTTTTTGGATGGGTGTCTGCTCTAAAAGCTGATTTAAATCGGAATAATTTCCATGAATTAAGCTGACTTTATCCATCCATGGCTGTAACCGCTCTTGTGCAAGCTTTAATGCTGTGGGGTCACGGTCGATTCCAATCCAACGCTCAATTTCAGGGTGAGCTTCTAAAAGAGCTCGTGCATGTCCTCCCGCCCCTGTCGTGCCATCGATAAAATGGTGGATGGGATGGCCTTTAAAGGCTTCTAAGACCTCGTTTAGTAGGACAGGGATATGGGGAGACGATGTGGACATGGATAGGGATGCTTGAGGTTATAATATAATGCACACTAATTAAGTTGTAGCGTAGGCTTTAGCCTGCGCTACTCGAACTTTCCACAAATTCTTTCTGGAAAAAGTTAGTATGCTCCATTTTCCTTAAAACAGCAACAAAAGCCTTCTTGACAAAACCTCTGTAAGGCAGTACAAGGGACATGATTTGTAAAGGAGTTTTCATGAATGCAGATCCCTTGCGTATCATATCGGCTGAAGGGAAGCCCGAAGATTCTGACCGCCCCTCCTATCAGCGGCACAGCCGGCGTGAAGAGGTTCAAGCGACGATGGAGCGGAAGTGGAAAAACGATCCCGAACAGTTTAACCCTCTACGTGACTGGTTTGGACGTATTCGATTAGAGCGCACGATGACTTTAATCCAAGCACACGGAAAATTAAGTGATATTCGCGTTGTAGATTTGGGCTGCGGTGCTGGTATTTTCAGCCAGCGCCTAGCAGATCAAGGAGCTGACGTCGATGCTGTCGATATCGCCTCTTTGGCCTTAGAACGGGTGAAATCCTTACAGAACGCAAAGATTCATCCGATTCAAGGCTATGTTCCACGGACAGAACTAAAAGATGAGGCTTATCAAGGCGTTGTCGCCTGTGAAGTCATTGGCTATCTGCTTCCAGCTGAGCAGCGCCTTTTGTTTAACGAGGTCGCACGTCTCGTGACAGCTGAAGGCTGGGTCGTTGTTTCCACGCGACTCGATATCGATTCTGAAGATGCTTTAGAGCGGCTTGCGGAATTAGCCGAAACAGAGTTAATTGTTAAAGAGTGGCGCTTAGGCTATCATCGCTTAGCAATTCGCATTTTAGATTTTTTTGAAGCACCTGGCAGATTTGTTCGAGGAGCTAAAGATGAGGAGTATCGCAAAGAGGCCATGCGGAATCGCTACTCTCTCAGCCGCAGCTGGTATCATTTCAATAGCCGTCCTATGGCCGCTTTCTTCTGGAAACCGATTGCCTGGATAACCACACCATTTGCTCGATGGTTAAAGCAGCGCAGCAGCTGGCTGATTCTTTGTGAAAAGCTATCGGAGACCTTATGGCAGCAGGATGGAGCAACCGAGGCAATTCTCATTGGCCAACGGCGTCCTTTAGCCGATCCAGTCGTTCCACCTGCGGATGAAATTCCTGTTTCTCGTAAAGAAAAAAGGTTTGTCTGGGAATAGAGAAAGATTCCTGTAGAGAGAAATCGCTGGCTTTCTTATAATCGCTTTTTTCACATACCATTCGGGTGCGTTTCAAGCTTTTTTGCCGGGGACCTCATGGAATGGCGCGCACCGAACCAGGTCAGGACAGGAATGTAGCAGCCTTAAGGAGTTAGCGTCGAGCCTTGAGATAATCTCCGGCTTTTTTATTCCTAGCTGTATAGGCATTAAGCTAACGATATTTGGAGTGCGGCGACTTGTCGCCGCTTTTTGCTCATCTCGACTTGTCGAGATGCTGGAATACCAAAAAAAGATTAAATAATAGGGTTTTCAACACTTCTTTTCGGCTTCAACCAATCCCAATGGTTTGCCCCGTTATATAAAAGCACAACAGGCGGTAATTTTTGTTCTACAGGCTGGTCTGGATTTATCTCTTGAATGAGGGCTTCGCTTGGTCTTCTTTCAGGTCTCCCCTCAGAAGCTGGAGCACCAGGTGTTGGAGGGATATGCAAGCGTATCGTCCGTCCATACAAATTACTCGCTGCATACGCTTCTAAGCCTGTACCCCAGCTGCCATTAACTGCTTCCATTCCACTAAGGTAATTGTCAAAATCTGCTCCTTCGCGACCAGAGAGCATTTGATATGTTTGCGCATGTTGCTTCATATATTGCGTCACATCATAGCGAACTTCTATCATCTTTTCGAATAAATTTTCTTCCGTCACCCCCTCTTTTACCTGATGGGCTAAACTATAGAAAAAGCAATTTCCGTCAGGGATGACTCTCTGAATATCAAAATCGTTGGCTAAACTCTTTTCATACTCCACCGTTAGCTTCAGCTGATCCATAAATTTTTCTTGCTTTTTTGCCTCCTCTTCAAATTCTTTGAGAACAGAAGCTGATAAAAACGATTCAAATGGAGCATCCTCTTTTTTATCTTTTTGAAAAGCCTTTACATTCTTCGCTTGCACACGTGCAGCATCTACCAAATGAAACTCATTAAGTTGTTGTACCATGACAGAGTTTTCTAAGTTGACTTCTTCTTCAGGAGGAGCGACTTTCTTGTCATACTCTTCTAACTCTTTTTTCAAATCTAAAAGACTCTGTTTTAATGCTCCTATATCGCCTTGAGCCGGCTTAGTTGGCTTAGAGGTATTCGGAGTAGATAGGCTATTTGCTATCCCTTGTCCGACATTTAAAACATCTTTAACACGTTCTTGTTGTTTTTTACTTAGGGCAATATCTGATTTATTAAAAACATCATTAGCCCACTCATAAGCCTGCAACTTAACTTTCGGATCACTGTCTCCCGTTAATTTGTTTTCAACAAAATCGATCACTCGATTAGTTGTATAAAATCTTTTAGTCTCGAGTAAGAGTGAAAATCGTCGACTATAGAGATCTAATTTACCTAAAAGGCCTTCATTTTTCCGGTGTAGACATCCAGATAAGGCGTCCCAACTAGGAGAAGATTGATTGATTGATTCGGGCATTGTTACCCCCTTTTAATTGACTCTCCTTTTATTATAAAACAAATTGTTAAATAAACATAAACATCTTAATTTAATTTATACAAATATAGATTTTAAATTAATAACAACTTAAGTAAACAAAAATAAAAAAATTAACACCATCAAAAAGCTTATCATTTTAATCGTTATATCATTCTATTTTTTAATTTAAAACTAATTAGAAATCAAATTATTTAAAAAAAATTAACGATTAAAAAGATATGGTTCATCCGGGAAATCGGTGCGTCAGTGCATATGATTGGATAGAAAATAAAAAGCAGTAAACATTAGTTTATCTCTTGGTAACCACACCGGGAGAAAACTATGTTTACTGCAATACCATTTTATCTTTTTGGGATTGAAAATGTCGAGTGTCAATCAGTCGAATATGGGAATAAGAGAATTATTTTCCATACAGAAATGTCCAGAGCTAATCCGTGCTGTCCCTGTTGTCATGGGAAAAACGTATATTTTAGGGGCAAGAAAATGAGAAAGTTGCGAATGGTACCTTGGGGTACAATTCAATGTTTCCTCTATCTCACCTTAAGTAGAATTTCTTGCCATGATTGCAATAAGTCCACGTGGCCTGTTTTAGATTTTGTGCAAGGGAAGCAAAGAATGGTGCAAGCATTCGTTCAATATGTGCTCAGTCTAATTACCATCGGAACAATATTGGGGGTCGCTCGATTCCTTGGAGTTAGTTGGGACCTCATCAAGAGCATTCATAAAGAACACCTCAAAAACAAGTATCAAAATATTGATTTTGATACTCTTATGTTTTTAAGCATAGATGAATTCAGCATACGCAAAGGTCACAATTACATGACAATTTTTGTTGATATTCGAACAGGGCAGATCATTCATGCGGTCGAGGGTAGATCAAAAGGGGATATTACCCCTTTTTTGAAGGAGTTAGCGACAAAAGCAAAAAACCTCAAGGCGATTGCAATGGATATGAATGGTCCTTTTGAATCGGCGGTTCGTTCAGCCCTTCCAAATGTTGACATCGTATTCGACCATTTCCATGTGAATGCATTAATTAACAAGGCGTTAGACGAGATCAGACGTCAGCAACAAAATACCCTTGAGCATACTCCAAGAAGAGTGGTTAAGGGAAAGCGTTTTCTTCTTCTCAAGAACTATAATAGTTTAGATAAGAGTGCCCAGGATGGCCTGAAAGCGCTTCTTGATGTCAATGCTCCGCTTCTTATGGCACATACTTTAAAAGAGCAGTTTCGCATGTTTTGGGAGCAACCCACACTTGAAAAGGCTTCGAGCTTTCTCGTTCGTTGGCTTTGGGATGTTTATGAAAGTGGGTTGGAACCGATGATTAAAGTTGGAAAAACGCTTCTTAGTCATGCTGAAGGTTTAGTTAACTACTTCAAGCACAGAATAAGCAACGGCAAGATCGAGGGAATTAACAACAAGATCAAAACGATGTCACGGCAAGCGTATGGATTTAGAGACATGGAATATTTTAAACTACGATTACTTCATTTGCATGAACAAAAGCACTCATTAACCGGATGAACCAAA
>CAZZJE010000237.1:0-4608 GCA_964654295.1 uncultured bacterium
TTTTCAAAGAGCGCGGTGATGAGTTACTGCAGATTTTTGGCGTCATAATCTTGCACTAGCTTAATAAAAGCATCTTCTAAAGAGGGATTTTGATTCTCATCCGTTATAGCCATCTGCTTTAACTCATCTGTTGTTCCAATTTGGATCACTTTACTTCGGTAGACTAGAGCAATGCGATCACAATATTCTGCTTCGTCCATAAAATGTGTTGTCACCATGACAGTGACTCCTTTTTGGACTAAGCCATTGATATGGCTCCAAAACTCTCTGCGTGTGATAGGATCGACACCAGATGTTGGTTCATCGAGAAATAGAACTTCGGGATGATGCATAGAGGCGCATGAAAGCGCAAGCCGTTGCTTAAAACCAAGTGGCAGCTCATCGGCAGAGGTATCTAGGTAATGTTTCAAATTAAAGATCTCTATCATCTGATTGACCGCTTCTCTCTGCTGCTTCCCTCTCAAATTATAGATACCTGAAAAAAATTCGAGGTTTTGTCCAACGCTTAAGTTACCATAGAGAGAGAACTTTTGAGCCATATAGCCAATGTGGGAACGCGCTTCCGCCGGCGTGGCCAACAAATCTTTGCCATTGATATAGGCTTTTCCAGAAGTTGGTTTAAGAAGGCCGCAAAGCATTTTAAAAGTCGTCGACTTTCCAGCTCCATTAGGACCTAGGAGACCGAAGATTTCCCCTTTCTTGATTTTAAAGGTGATATTATCTGCAGCTGTAAAATCGCCGAATTTCTTTGTAAGACCTTGCGCATCAATAATTCCCTCTTCTTGAGCGCTTATATTTGGAGACTTTTCCGCTAGCTGTGATGACCCTTTTGGACCGCCTCCTAAAACATCGATAAAGGCATCTTCAAAACGTGGGGTGGCAAGATCTATTTTAAGGTTGTTTCCAACATGAAGCGAGTTAGGATCAATTTTTTCGATACCAAACTCTTTTGTCACAATGCGAACATCTTGGCCTTGGACAACGCTATCGACAATATTAGGCTCAAGCTGTGTTTTCTCTAGCAGTGAGCGATGATTTCCTTCTATTTGAGAGATTTTATAAACTCTTCCTTCGACGCGTTTGGTAAACTCTTGTGGAGAGCCATGATAGAGCAGCTTACCTTCATTGAGAAGCAGAACTTTTTTGCAGCGTTCTGCTTCGTCTAAGTAGGCAGTGCTCCATAGCACAGAAATGCCATCATCTAGCAGATCATAAACCATCTGCCATAGCTCTCTTCTCGAGATAGGATCGACGCCGACACTTGGCTCGTCGAGCAGCAAAAGAGTCGGTTTCTTGATTAAAGAGCAAGCTAGACCAAGTTTCTGCTTCATCCCTCCCGAGAGCGCTCCAGCCAAGCGATCTTTAAAGGGTTTGAGATTTGTAAAGTGAAAGAGCTGTTCAAACGTTGCTTGGCGCTCATCGCTTCGTACGTTTCTGAGGTCGGCATAAAGATTCAGGTTTTGTATCACAGAGAGGTCTTCGTAGAGGCCAAATTTTTGCGGCATGTAGCTGGTGATACGATGAATCTCTTCTGCCTGCGTGACTGTGTCATAGCCGGAGACAGTGATTGTGCCTTCTGTTGGAAGTAAGAGCCCTGCAATCAGGCGAATCAGCGTTGTTTTTCCTGCGCCATCAGGTCCTACGAGACCAACAAGTTCGCCTTTTGGAATTGTTGCCGTAATATCCTGTAGGGCGGGAGGAGAATCCTCGCTAAATGATTTAGAGACGTGGTCGATGACGACGAGATCTTCATTCACGTGGATCCTCGTCACTCTGCTTTATTCTCAATTTAATCGTCACAGGCTGACCTTGTCGTAGCCCTTCAGAATCTTCAACATAAATTCTTAAGCGATAAACAAGGTCGGTACGTAGCTGTGTCGTTTCGACAGATTTAGGAGTGAATTCAGCCACGGGAGAGATAAAGCCAATCCTACCATGATAAACTTTGCTATTGGGAGTGTCGGTAAAGATTTCAGCATCCATACCTGGATGAATCAGGCCAAGCTGCGGCTCAGAGACATAAGTTCTAATCCAGATCGGATTGCTTAAAGAGACAGTATAGACAGGGTCGGTTGGATTAACAACAGATCCTGGCTCTCGAACTCTCGTCAAAATGATGCCTTCATTAGGAGCATATGCTTTTGTATAACTCAAATTAGCTTGGGCGACACTCAGAGCTGCTTCGGCTGATTGATAGCTAGCGACAAGTTGATGATAGTTAGCTTCTGAGGATTCTAGGTCTTCTCTTGAAACACCTCCGCCTTCAATGAGGTCGCGCCGACGTTGAAAGAGGCGATTCGCATTTTCGAATTGGATACGAATAGATTCCAGGTTAGATTCTGCCTCTCGCACTTGATCCGTATAGGGAGAGTCATCGAGTTCAGCGAGCAAGGCTCCTTTTTCGACTAGATCTCCCTCTTGAAAGGGCATTTGACGCACAAGACCCTGAACGCGAAAGCTGATGTCAACCTGTCTGACATCGACGTTGCCAAAGAGAGTTAAATGGTTGGGATCATCTTTGTGCTCCCAACGGAAGATTAAGACCAATAAAGCAGCAACTAGTAGCAGCAATGTTAAAATGATGAGGAGTCTTTTTAGCATAACGATTTTTAGATAGGTAACAGGTCTTTTCTATCAACTATTAGGCACTAGGTTCTTCATACAGAAGCTGCGTTTTAGTGGAAAGAGGAAATGGGAAAAAGGAGAAATGACGTTAATAATTGCAAATATTTTAAGTAAGTTCTATCATCATCAAAACTATTCAACTTAACATCTTTATGAAAACAATCTCGCTATTTTTATTGTTAGCAATTATTTTAGTACCTTTCCGTTTGATAGAAAGTAGCAATTTACCTGATTGCGACAAGTTAGAAGGAAAGATGCGCAATGCCATTGGCCAGTTGGGTCCAGGAACAAGCTTTGTTTTTGTGGATTTGGGAATCAGCCAAACCGAATGGGACATGCTCGATCAGCTTAAACTGATCCAATTTGCAGACTACAACCGATATGGAAGCTTAGATAATCTAGAAGAGGAGTTAATCGATTTTCTTCAACAGATTAGCCACCAAGATGAACATTTAGTGAAAGGCATTGCGCAAGCGGTTACACGAGTTTCTAAAGCCGTCGTTAAATCGTCCGATAAAAATTATGCTTGGGTCTGTTTAAGTGCTAAACCAATAAGTTCCAAGTATGATTGCCCAAAATGGCATATCAATGAAGCTTTTTATCAATCTCAAGAACCCATTTCTTTTAAATTTATCTCTATTTTAAAGGGGCCTCCAATCTTGTTCTATCAGCCGACAGAGGAGGAGAGAAATTTGTTCAATACGATGGCTCATGATCGCAACTACTTAAACCAACTTTTTGATTTAAAAAATTGCATTACTCACAAGAAAACAGAGGGAATGTTCTATATTGTAGCTGATAAGACATTAGGAGCCATCCATTCAGAGCCCAAAAGAGATGAGGAGCGTCTCTCACTGTATATTGTCGTTGGTGATAAGTCGGAAATTCAAGAGCTCTATTTAAATAAATTGCGGACGCAATAATTAAAGAACGTTGTGTTAGGCCTCGGGCCTCGAAGAGGCTAATTTTACACCGTAGCTTGGGTAACGCAATAATTAAAGAACGCTGTGTTAGGCCTCGAAGAGGCCGGCACAATTTTAGGCCAGGCCGTAAGGCCTGGTATAGGGGCAATTTTATAATCGAGCCCCAGCGGGGCGATACAGTCTATTCAATCCCATAAGTAAGTTTCGTTATAGAAAACCTTATATGCTTTCAATAATCTAACAAATTCATCTTGAAAGGATTGATTTTGATGATGTTGTTTCTGATTTGCAATATAGCGATACGTTTGCTCAAACATAGATTGACCGATTGAAAAAGCACCAAACCCAGATTGCCACGTGAAAGCTTTTGTATCCACGCCATTAGCTTTCATCCAACGAGAAGAATTTGATTTAATCTTCCCTACAAGGTCTGCTAAAGCAATTTTTCTAGATTGTAACAACAAAAGATGAACATGATCTTCCATACCATTGATGATATAACAAGGGGACTCTAATTCATTACAAATTCCACTCATAAATCCATAAAGATAATTTTGTGTTTTTGGATGGATCCACGGTCTCCTTTCTTTTGTACTGAAGACAACATGAACTAAAATGTTAGATAATGACTGGCCCATGTTAAAAACTTTTTACTACCATTTTGACTGTATCGCCCCGCTGGGGCTCTATCATTAAAATGCCTTTATACCAGGCCTTACGGCCTGGCCTAAAATTGTACCGGCCTCTTCGAGGCCTAACACAACGCTCTTTAATCATTAAGCCTCTTCAAGGCCTAACACAACGCTCTTTAATCATTAAGCCTCTTCGAGGCCTAACACAACGCTCTTTTAACCATGCAGGGGTTTGCCAAGAGCGTCAAAGCACGCTTCTTTGATTGTTTCTGCTAAGGTAGGGTGAGCATGGGAAGCATAGGCAACCTCTGATACAGTCGCTTGCTTTTCGATCGCTAAGACCCCTTCACCAATCATTTCAGATGCTTGGGATCCAAGGATATGCACCCCAATCAGGCGGCCGGTCGGCTTATCACCGATTACTTTAA
>CAZZJE010000238.1:0-4582 GCA_964654295.1 uncultured bacterium
TAACCCCGCCGCGTGCGTTCAACCTACTCACAAAGCTTTAGATCAGACTGGAGGAATGCCATAAGCTTCGAGTGGCCAGCAGTCCAATACTCTAGCTCCTGCTTAGCTACAGTCAGATCATTTTGAAGCTTCTCTCTAATAGTTGAATTGCCTGGCTGATCGATCGAATCACTGCTCTTCCAGTTGAAAAAAGCGCTCACTGTCATAGAAAAACTTGCAGAGATGATCTTAGAAACATTTTTCATACTTATCCCAGCATTTAAATTCATCAGAGGAAGATTCGGGAAACATTCTCTATTTTCCAAAAAAGCTTCTCTTATTCGCTGAGGCTTACACAACTCGGAAGCGGTTAAATCTTTAAATAAATTAATACAATTATTTCGCCTTGAAGGCAGAGGATTAAACACTGAGCGTGTTGCACTAAGAAAAAAATTGCAATTCATTAAACTGCAAGAAGATGTTAGCTGTAACTCTCTAAATGACATCGAATTCCCTAATTAAGCACATTTTCAAAAGAATTATCTAAAAAACTTACCTTCAGTTGATCTTCTATTTGCAATAATTCAGATGGAATAGAAAGCTTGTCAGCTGGAAAGAGAGCGTTTTGAATGGCATATAGCTGCTGCAATTCCTTCTGCTTCTCGACATCTATTAAATTTCTTTTCATTAGGGGCACTAAATCTTGGCATAAAGCCTTGACTCGACCGGCAATGATATTTTGAGTACTTTGAAAACGCTCTTTTTCTAACGTATTCACCTCCATCATCCATAACATACGATGTCGGCTTCCTTTAAATAAAAGATTATTTCTACAAACCTTGTCACCGGCCAGTCTCGACAAGTATCCGCCCATCAAAGATAATCCTACCACTCCCCAAGTAGATGTTATTCCTAATACAAAATAGGTAAAGAGGCTGCTTATAAGAGTGCCGCAGGCTCCTGTCACATGCAATACGTTATTTAATCGATCCTCTTCTGTTAACAAAACATCTAGATCTTTTGTTAATGCTGTTAGAAACCTTTTTTCATAATCTTGTATAGATTTCAAATAAATCATATTGATATCTATTACAGTTCCACATAAGTCATGTTTCGGTAAATTGGCGAGTTTGGAAGGAAATAGATCTTCA
Source organism: uncultured bacterium (assembly GCA_964654295.1). Lineage (GTDB taxonomy): Bacteria > Chlamydiota > Chlamydiia > Chlamydiales > JABDDJ01 > CAZZJE01. Next base: position 1,131 of record CAZZJE010000238.1, read on the forward strand.
CCATTCAAAATTTTAACAATATGAGGATAATTAAGCGCCTTAACTTCTTCTTGTAGCAAAGTGATTGGATATTTCACGCCACATAGGGACTTATTATTCAAACGTTTGTTAACTTTTCCTGCAAGAGTTAGTTGATCTTTAGAAAATTGATTTGGAATTTCTGTTTTAACAAAAGAACCTGTGATTAACGACATAAAACTTATGATTTTAAATAAAAAAATAAACAAATTAACTCAGAAAATAATCCCAAAATGAACAATAATCAAACTGTCAAAGCAAACAGTTGTTATGCTTTAACACTTATTGTGTTCCTTTGGTTTTTTCTGATCATAGCTAGATTTCTAACATAATGATTTGGCTTTAAATCTTTTATATTTAAAGGCTTATTTGTGAATGGTGAAGTGCCATGTTTTTGCAGCCATTCTTCGATTGCACGTTGGGAATAGCTATTTCCATCTAGGTCAACCACAGCATCTATCATCAATTCAAAAGAGATAGGACATGAAATCTGATCTTCGTCAATTTTATCTTCTCGAATTTTAGACACTTTTAACCCCTCTAACTTCTCCAAAACTTGATGATACTCGGATTTATCAGAAGGGTTAGAATCAATTGATCGAATATGTTTGATAATGTGTTCTACAATCTCTGGATACCGCTGGTTATCAAGATAGTTCATTGCTAAATGTATATACCAGAAACTACTTTCCGATTTCTCTGAGTTAAATTCATGATATGCCGCGTAAAAGAGACATCGAATTGGGTCTTTTCTAGAAGCTGCAGCATCTGATCTGTGAGCGTGCATAAAGCTATTTAATTGGTCGATAGTGATATCGCTATTCAGAAAAAGACGCAGGGCTTTAGGAAAATTGGGATGATTCCAATGAGGCATGAAAGCCTCTAATCGTTCATAGAGCATCTCATTAAAAGGCAGATACACAGCTTTTTCAAAGGGCTTTCCTGACTCTTCCGCCGCTGCCAGCCTTGCAGCGATTATAGCATTAATAAATAGGTTAAATTTTTCCGAGAAATCGACCTTCGGTTTATCACCAGAACTCGTATCAAAAGAGGCTTCAATATCGCGTTTCATTAGCTCACTTACTTCTCTCACAATATCAAGAAAAATTTCATTCGACACTTTTATCGATCCCGTCTCATTATTTAACAGACAGTTTAACTCATCGCTATAAGCCCGCTGAGGCGGTCTTTCAAATAGAGGTAGAGATTTTATAAATTTAATTCTTAACTTATTTAAAGCTCTTATGTCAGCCGATGTCAGAATTTTTTCTTTAATCAGAGCCTCTTTTTGCTCAACGATGATATAATCAGAGTAGTGTTGATGAATCCGGCTGTAGAGCCCTTGGAGTTGATAACTCTCCTCGTTGAATTGATTCCAACTTTCCATGTCTACAAAACCGAGACGCACACTGAGATGTAAAATTTCGAATAGCTTTTCCTGCTTCTCTTTAATCTCTTGAGCGATTTCAAAAATCTCCTCGTGACCGTTGCTAATCAAATAATTAGCCTCTTCATCAGAAAGAGTTAATGCGGACTGGGAAGGACTGGTTAATAAGCCATTCTCTAAAGTGGGTTGTACTGGAAAAAAAGGATTAAGGATTTCGGCGAATGACCGTGTTGGCTCATGAGGTTCAAAATGATCAAATGTTTCAATGGAGTCCACGTGTTTAGCGGCAATAGATTTGATGATGGTATTGATGTCGCTATCTGATAAGATCGGATAGACTTTACGGCCATCCACTAAAGCAATTTTAGTAAGATGAGACTCCCCTTCGCATTCGGAAAGAATTTTAAATTCCTTTATGGCATCGGGATTGACGGAATCTGATAAAATGCTCATTGTAGGCCTCAACTCTTAATTTTTTTAAGATTTACAGCAGACTATATATATGATATTGATTAAGAAATGATTAATAAACAAATAAAAAGATAGATTTATTTTAACAAAAAATAAATTCACAGGGGTAATTGCAACGCGTCCCAGTAAAAAAATGTAGTTGCAAGATTAGTGCACACACGTCGTTTTACCCAGCATTCAAAAAGCCCTTTCACCTACGTTTCGCTAAAGAAAATGTGGAGTGCGGCGACAAGTCTTTGCAGAAGGGCAGGCCGTAAGGCCTTATAGTTTAAACGTTTTTATACACTCTTTCAAAAGCCAAGAAAAAACAGAAAATTAAGACTCAACGATTTCTTCTTCACCCATCATTTTTGCAACATCTTCCTTTTCAACAGTCTCTTTAGAGGCGCGTTTGGTCTGAATGTATTCTTCCAAGGCGCGGATATTAGCCTGATTTAGGCCGGGGACATCTTCTAACTCTTTCCGATTAGCGGAAAGCAATTTTTTCACACTGCCGAAATGAATTAAAATTGCTTTGCGTTTGGCAGGACCAATCCCCGGAATAGTCTCCAAACTGCTACGGAATGTCCCTTTGCTATAGCGTTTGCGATGGAATGTGATTGCAAAGCGGTGGGCCTCATCGCGAACTTGCTGGAGTAGAAAGAGTACAGGCGAGGTTTTTCTTAATAAGATAGGATCTTTACGGTTAGGTAAGAAGATCTGTTCTGTTGTAGAGCCTTTGTCATGCCTCCCCTCCTCTTTTGCTAAGCCGATTACATCAACAGTGGTGATATCAAGTTCAGCAAAAACTTTTAGGGCAACATTAAGATGGCCCTTGCCACCATCGACAACAACTAAATCGGGTAGTTTATTCTCCTCTTTTGCTTTCTTATAACGACGCAAAAGCACTTCACGCATGGCTCCATAATCATTAGGTGTATCGCCTGTTAAGCTTTTCATGGCATAGGTTCGATACCCTTTTGTCTCTTTTTCCCCTTCTAAAAAGGTAATCATCACAGCAACAGGATAGCTTCCCGATGTGTTGGAAGTGTCAAAGCATTCGATTTTGCTTGGATAGCGCGACAGTTCTAACTGCTCTTGCATCTCCATCAAGGTCTTCTCTCTTAACGCCTGAGCATCATACTCCTGTTTAAAGGCTGCTTGTGCATTTTTATAGGCCATCTCCAACAAGATCTTTTTATCTCCTCGTTGGGGAACAAAAATAGAGACTTTTCGTCTAGCAGAAGCCATAAGCAGCTCTTCTAGAGCTTTCACATCCATTTCACATGCAATCAAAATTTCATGAGGGATTTCAGGCTCATTGTCATATTGCTGTAATAAAAAAGACTCCAACAGCTCGAGATCATCTTGAGCAATATCTTTGAAGACATGAAATCGAGAACCGATGAGCTTGCCGCCTCTAAAAATAAGTTGTGAGACCACGACACTCTCAGCCTCTCGATAGATTCCAATCGCATCGATATCAACGCCAGCGGGCTTATCCACCCGCTGAACTTCTATTGTCTGTTCAATTTGTTTAATGGTACGTAGCAGCTCTGATGCACGTTCAAATTCTAACCGTTCGGCACACTGCTCC
>CAZZJE010000239.1:0-4581 GCA_964654295.1 uncultured bacterium
GGTCATGAAAAATGATTTCGGCCTTTGGAAAAACAGTGATACCATTGCCTTATTAGCAAAACAATTTGAAAATCGAACTTCATGTGAAATGCCTCCTGCAACTGCAGAGAATCTGCTTGCCTTAGCTTATTTTGCTACGCAGAAGAATTTAAAAAGTGATTTAAGACAAACCGTATATAAAAGCTGTTTTACGCTTTCTAACATCGAGCGAGGCAGATTGATAAAAGTTTTACATCTTCTTTCAGGAGCTGATGGAAAACAGCTGCGTGCCTATCTATTTCCGATGCTTTATCAAGGCGCGGAACAGACAGATGGAGGATTATCTGTCTCTGAGATTTTGGAAAAGATGTTAAAAGTGGTTGCAGTATTAAAAGAGATGGACGGGGCAAAACGTTCTGAGCTAAAGATAAAAGGGCTCTCTAATACTCTAGGAGAACAAGAGCATTTAAGCCTTTTAAATGCATGGGAATCTAGTATTAAAGCTCGTTTAGAGTTACTTAAACATGGACATGAGATTCTACTTACGCGTTACTATGTTCTATATTTAAATGGTAAAAATATTCTATCGACCCAACATTCAAAAATTAAAACACAGTTAGGGTTTTCTAGGATTATTGATGGATTAAATGCTGAAGCGGTGACAATTTGCCCAAACTTTAAATGCACAGCTAAGTGCACAGCATGTGCTCAATCGGTTATCTTGTCGATCAATGGCACACTCCCGCAGCTTGCCACTTCAACAGCTTTTAACTACTCCTCCTTTAAAGTCACAAATCCTCCGATCAATGAAATTGTTGCTAAAGAAGCCGAAGAGGTCGAAAAAAGTTTAAAAAAACGAAAGAGCGCTATTTTAACAACTCAAAATATTTCTGAGTTAGAATATCTATTTTTAAATGTACTCGACCATCCATTCTGGCCTATGCACTGGTCTGCTCCCGAAAACTTGGTGAAACGCCCAAAAATTCCCTTGGAAGAGATTTTACAGGAAACTGCCTCTTCTTCTTTTAACCTAAAGGCTAATCCACTTGAACAATGGTCTATAAAGAAAACGAGTGAACTAAAAAGATGGATTAACCCAAACATCCGCCACTCATTTGAACGCGAGTTAGATCTTTTTTTACAGCCGGAGAGAGAGTTGTGGCTTCAAGGTCGATTCTATAGTCCCAATGAAACGGTCCAACTTCTTTTTAATGATCTACCTGATGCTCTATCGATTGTTAAACAGCTAACCGATTTCTTTGCAAATCCTTTTACTAGCCATCCTGACAATCCAATGAGAGCATTTGGTTTGCTTCAATCGACTCTTTTAATTTGGCAAGAGGGGTTAATTAAAAAAGAGAAGCATGTCACCTATCGAGACGTCATCTATTTTTTTCATCTACAGTTTCAGCTCAAACGGATGAATTATAAATATTCAAATGAGCAGCTTATTCCCTTGATTACAAGCCTCTATTCTCTCTTGATTGAGAACTTGTCTCTTTTTGAAAAATGCCAGCTCGTGCGTTTTGCAAGTTTACTCCACTATCCATTTGGAGATAATGCCACTAAGTTCAGACAAGATATTTTGCCCTCATTATATACACTTGAATCCCCCTCTGATCAAAATCCTTGGCTTTCTAACCAAGAGCGCATAGAAATTGCTTTAGAAAAAATTGCTCTTCTTCTCTGTCGACCGACAGATTGGAAATCGATTCAGCCCTCGCTAAGTAAGTTTGATCTTTTAGAAAGTAATGATTCTGCTGCTACGATAAGCCGGGAATTTAAAGCAGTCAAAGGATTACTGCTTAAATGGCAAGAGCAGTTAAAAAAGGGTGAAGAGGTCCATCTACCCAAATATTTTTTCCATAGCAGCCAAAACTTTTCTGAAACGTTTTTATCTACGCCACATTTAGGCATGCAAACCAAATCGTTTAATTTATCACTGCTTCCAAAAGTCGGTTTAAATTGCTTGGCGCATCCTTTTTTTATCGAGTGGATGAAAAAAGATGACGCTGAGATTCAGCAGCTAAACCAAGCAAGCCTACTGAAAACAAAACTAATTCCCATTTCACAATGTGATGCTGAACAGCAATCTGTCGGCCCCCTATTTGGAATCCTTGCAGTCTCTGACCAGCAAAAAGAAGAGCAACAGCGAGTTGCAAAGAGCTTCCATCCTAGCTTAGAAGTGCTTTCCAGGAAAGAGGTACGGCTATTAGCTGCCCTGCTTGATGACCATCCTCGCACGCTTCCTAACCACTTGCCAAAGCTCAAATCTACAGTTATTGATAAAAGAAAGGCTCCATCCGAAAAATCAAAGGAATCTAAACGTTCGCGGACTTAAAATCATCTATTTAGTATAAGTTAACAAACTGTTAAAGTTTTCGACTAAATTAATTTTTATGGATGATCTATGAGTTATCACTTCCCCACTGCATTCGGCACGACATCTCGACTTTCCCATGAAACTTCCAGCACCTCTTCCACATCAAGCTCTTCATCAAGCTCATCCAGTCAAATTCAAGTGCCCTTTCCCGGCTGTGACTATTTCACTACTCCACCTTCTATGCGGCGTTATCTGCAACTCCAGAGGCGTGATACGTCTCCAACTAAGTCAGAGAGCAGCTACCAAAATCGGGCCAATATCATGGCCACACCAGCGCCGGAGCTATGGCATCCTGAGTCTTTCTACACAGTTTCCGATCTGCTGGAGTTGCTTTTTCCAAACGAACCTCGTAATCAATTGATAATTGAGAGACTTGCTAATCGCGATCAAAATTTACAGCACGAGGCAATATTTGCTTTAAATTCCGTTTTATCAACTTTTCAAGAAAAAGTTGACAGCCGTAGCTACCGGATTGAATATCGTGACATTCTCTATCTTTTTCAATTGCATTGCCATCTATCTGGCTTCACATTGCCAATTTGCAACTTAATTCAGGCTAATATCTCTACTTTGTACAAAAAAATGGCATCGCAGTTAACCCTTGAGCAGAAGGGACAACTAGTTCGCTTTGCCAATCTTTTAGATGCTCCTGTTTCAAACCTATTTCGCTCTGCCATTTTTCCGCTTCTATTTCAACCTGCACAAGTGGCAAAAAGTGCGCCTTCAAACCAATGGATAAGTGTTCAACAAACTTTTAGAAAAATCATTGAATTGCTAAGACAGTTTAAAAATCAACCTCCCAAAGTAACTATCCAGCGATATTATATCTATCGATATCTGGATAGACCTTATTCTCAAGCTGAATTTTACAACGCACTATCCAACTTGGAGAGCTACTGCTACCTCTCCTTAAAAAAACTTGCAAATGGTCAAGAGGTAGAGCTACCCAAATATTACTATTTTGGATGTTTCGATAAGCTCAATCAACAGCGTGCCATCAAATGCGAAGAGCTATTTAAACCACTTACTCCATCCCATTCCGACTACTATTGGGCAGAGTATGAAGGAGTTCTTGTTTCAACGACTTTAGAAGAGTTTTTTGCAGAAGAGGCCATCGCATTACCCGGATCGATCGAATGGCGGACAGATGTAACAAATTTTGGCATTCCTGATACAGCGGCGAAAAATGGGCAGTATTGGCTAGGATTTAGTCAAGAAATTCCTCTTTGCAGCTATAACAGACAGGAGAAGGTAGAAGTGCATCAAATTTCTGCTTTAGTTGTTAAAGAGGATCGATTAGAAGGGCAAAAACTTGAGTTAGCAAAAAACAAGCTCACACGCAATTTAAACATTCTGACAAACTTAGAAGCTAAACTGTTGAATGCGATTCTTCTAAATGAATTCCCGCTCTTTTTTCCAGTACATTTTTCCTATAAAACCAAAATTCGAGGGGGAGCCAGACGGGCCTTGCCGCTCAATTCTACACCAAGCAAGCAGCTTCCCACGCTAGAAAAGATCCAGGAGCTGTGCGGAGCAAATCTTTTTTCACAGCGCTATTCTCCCGTCGCATCAACACAAGCTCAGCCCTTCCAGCCACCCCTCCCGCAGACCTTTTTTCACCCCCCACATCCCTGTCATTTTCATGCTAATCACTTTCATCATACTCCTACCCACTCTCATCCTCAGGCGCCTATTCTCTATGCAGCTCAACAAAGCCCTCCTGTATATGCCACTCCTAAAACCGGTTTTCCACCCCATGTAATGCCTCCCCCTTATAAACAAATGGCTCCTGCAGCAGCAATGCAATATCACACAATGCCACAGCCCCCTTGCAATCATCCAAACCATAGCCATCACGTTCCACCTCCTAATCATGAACAGGAGCGAGTAAAGCGCGCGAAAACAGCAAACTCAGCAGCTTCTCAGCTAACAGGCTCGATACACTCTATCCAACCCATTTTAATTAAACACTCTTTTCAAGAAATTTTGAAACTCTCATCCAATTTTTATAGCGCGATCCCAAGAAAATTCGGCCCTGACGAGCTTTTAAACCATCCCAAAACTCAAGACTTTATAAATGACGGAATTGGAGAATGGTTCACTAAAGAGCCAAACTTCTCTCTACAACTATTTTTGAACCAAATTCATGAAAAGCCGTTGGCACTTCGGCAAGCCATAGTAGAAGGCTTTTTAAATAACGGAAAAGAGCTGCCAAAAAA
>CAZZJE010000240.1:0-4580 GCA_964654295.1 uncultured bacterium
TTAAATGACACTGTTTAAACAGTTTAATCGTTATCTTCGTGTCTTTGAGACTTTGTGCCTCTGTGTTGCATCAATAAAAGTAACTTTTTGTTAGGTAACTGAACGATTACATTTTTTTAGTATAATTGCTTATAATTTTTTTCTAAAAACTATAGAACTCAATTCAAATAAATTGGAGTAGAAGTTTATGGCTTCGGTATTAAAAGAATAAACTGATGCAAATACTTCGCCTTTTTGAAGGTAACAAAAAATCTTTTTTATTAATTTTTTTCCTAAACCTTGAGATCGAAAAATTTTTTTTAAAAAAATCTGCTCAATTAAAAAGCGATTTTCTGTTTTTTTTACAACAGTGGCTAAACCAATGATTTCTGAATCATTTTGAATATAAAAAACGTAGCCATTATCAATAGTTTGACTGATAAAATGTTTTCTTTGTTCTAAGCTAAATAAAGGGAACCTTTCAGGTGCTGCGTTGTGATGGATTAGATCTAATTCCATAATCAACGCAGCTAAAATGTTTTTATCAGTTTCTGAATCAGCTATTTTAATTTCATAACTTGACATTTGCTAATTAACAGTTTCCCTGATCTATGTGTGCATCAGGTTCTTTTTGCTGCTTTACCACCTTCGGAATAATAGTGACAATATGTGCAAGCAGCATTGCACCTATCTGTAGAGGTAATAGTAAATGTAATATTTGTTTTTTTCACTTTATTCCCCATTTTTTCGCTCAATTTCAAGCTCGGGAGTTTTTTTGTCAATAAGCATTTATTGAAATTCTTTGACATCTTACATTTTGTGCCATGAACCCCTCTCTGTAGTAAATAAAAAAATAAACATTTTTCCCCAATCATACCTAAGCCAAAAAGACAATTTTAAAGACTTTTAACAGCGATTTTTCTATTCTACATCTGTTTGTCTACTAAACTAGGAGCTAATATTATGACACACCGCCTACTAGCAAAAGAGCTGCATCAGCATCTTGATCAACCCGTAACTGTCCGAGGCTGGCTAAATAATATTCGCGCGATTGGCAAAGTTAATTTCTTAATCTTACGCGACCGCACAGGCTTGATCCAAATTGTGATTCAAGAGAAATCAGAATACCAAAAAATCGCTCATTTACAGCCAGGCTCTATTCTGAAGGTTCAAGGAGAGGCTGTGAAATCGCAATCTGACTTAGGCGTCGAGATCATTAACCCGACGATTACAGTCGAGTCTCCAGTGACTGATGTTCCACCGATTGAATATTATAAGCCTAAAATTCCAACTGATTTAGAAGTGATTTTAGACCATCGTCCCATTGCTCTCAGAAACAGACAGCAGCAGGCGATTTTTAAGATTCAAGCGGCTATTGCACACGCCTATCGCCTCTTTATGTATGACATCGTTGGAGCTGTCGAATATTTTCCTCCCAATATGATTGGAGCGTCTTCAGAAGGAGGAGCAGAGTTCTTTTCCATCGACTACTTTGGCTATACAGCGACACTCGCGCAGAGTAGCCAGCTCTACAAACAGATTATGGTTGGAGTAAACGAGCGTGTCTTTGCTTTAGCGCCGTTCTTTCGAGCAGAAAACTCCAATACACCGCGCCATTTGACCGAAGGAAAGCAGCTTGAATTTGAGATGGGCTTCTTTGACCATTGGCATGAGATCTTAGATGTACAAGAGAACTGTTTAAAATTTATTTTGAAGTATCTGCATCAGCATTGCGCTTCCGAAAATGAAACAATAGGCTACATCGTTAAAGCGCCAGAAGAGGTGCCTTTTCCACGCTTGACTTTTGCTGAAGCGCAAGAGCTCTATTTTCAAAGAACAGGCATTGATGAACGGCATGAGCCTGATTTGAGCCCTGCTGCTGAACGTGAACTTTGCCGCTATGCTTTAGAGAACTTTGGCACTGACCTTATCTTTGTCATCGACTGGAAAACAGCTAAGCGACCCTTCTATGCCTATCCAATGGAAGATAACCCAGAGTTGACGAATACATTCGATCTACTCTGCGCCGGTACAGAAATTACTTCTGGTGGACAGCGTCGGCATACCTACCAGTCGATGTTGGAAGGCATTAAATCCAAAGGCATGGATCCAAACAACTTTGAAGACTATCTGAGCATTTTTAAGTATGGGATGCCTCCGCATGGTGGCTTTGGAATGGGCCTTGAACGTTTGACGATGACTCTTTTGGGAATAAAAAATATCCGTGAAGTCTCTCTCTTTCCTTCCGATCCTAAGCGCATTGCAGGTAACCGTATTAAAGCGAGAATTTTCTGCGGTGCGGAAAATATCCGCAACGAGATCATCCGTCTTCTCAAAGATCAAGAGTGCGATTATCAGCATCTGGTTCATGAGGCAACACCTACTTCTGAAGATTCGGCACGCGTGCGTAAGACTCGCATGGAAGAGGGGGTAAAGTCAATTATTCTCAAAGGCAAGAACTCCAAAAAGAACTATCAGTTTAACGTTCCGTCCCATCTAAAAATTGATATGAAGGCAGTGACAGAGGTTGTTGGAGAGAAGTGTGAATTTGAGGCGGCTGAGATCATTCAAGAGCGCTATGGTTTAATTCCAGGAGGAGTGCCTCCCTTTGGGCCTTTGTTAAATTTAGAAACATTCTTCGATGAGCAGATTAAGCAGAGCGAAAGAGCAGCTTTTAACTGCGGAATGCAGACAGAATCGATTGTGATGAAGTCCTGCGATCTCATCAAGCTAGTGCAGCCTAAGATAGGTAACTTTGCCAAAGAGTAAGCATCATGCAGAAATTGCATGTAGGGATCTATGCTATTTTGGAACAGAATAAGGCGATTCTTTTAATAAAAAAAAGAAGAGGGCCTTATGCCTCTATGTACGATCTACCGGGAGGCCGTCCAGAACATGGAGAGTCTATCGAAGAGACGCTTCGGCGCGAGGTTTTAGAGGAGACAGGGATCCAAGTGTTAACATTTGAACCCTTTTTAAATACCTCTTTTTCTGTAGACTATGAAGAGATGGGAAAGCCCATCTCTCTCCATCATATCGCTCTTATTTACAAAGTGACACAGTTTAATGATTCGGATTTCAAGGGCAACATTCTGGCTGAGGATGTCTCAGGAGCCGAGTGGATTTTAAAATCTCATTTGACTCATTTACCCTTATCAAAAGTTGTTGAAACAGTGATGGTGAAACAATGTTGAGTATACAAGAAATGGCTCAGGCAATACGAAGAGCGCCAAATACACATGTTAGCTCCTATTTAATCTTGAAACAAGACAATCAGATTCTTTTAGGGTTAAGATGCAATACAGGCTACTGCGACGGACAGTATGGATTTGTTTCAGGTAATGTCGAAGATAAAGAGTCGGCGACTCAAGCAATGGTGAGAGAGGCTTATGAAGAGGCTGGAATTATATTAGATCCCGCAGACTTAAAAGTAGTCCATATTCTACATCGCCAATCAAATCGCCTGAATGTCGACATATTCTTTGAGTGCAGCCGATGGAGCGGTGACATTACCAACTGTGAAGTGGACAAGTGCGAAGGTTTATCCTTTTTTCCAATAAATGCGCTACCTTCAAACACAGTCACCTATCTTTTGGATGTCTTAGAGCACGTTTCTAAAGGTCGATTCTATTCCGAAAGTGGCTGGGAAGCTAACCTTTTTGCTTCTGATCCGGCTCCACGTTCCAATGCATGATCATAAAGAGCATTAATATCCAAAGCGAAATAATGGCTGCGACGATAGCAACGGGATAGTTGGGTGTGGGAGCGTAGGTGTTAGCAAAGACGATTGCCATAGAACCCCAGAGCGCAGGGATAAGGTACCAGACATTAGCTCGTTTAATTAGAGCCATCCAGGTGACAATGAAAGCCATTCCAATCAGGAAAATAATCGACCAGATCGTCTCATTCAATATCCACTTTTGAAGATACTCAATAAAAGGTGCCCAGTTGGCAAAGAGTGCAATCGAGATCCATCCAGCCAGTAGGCTAACTGCCGGAACAGCAAACCAGTAGTCAGCCATAGACATGGTTGAAGAGCGGTAGTCATACTCCATCCGGCTCATCGTAATCATCAGAGCGGTAAACGTGAAGATCATAATGGGAGCGGTTAGAAGAATAGGGCTAAAGAATTGAGCGACGAGAGCCCATAGGGTGTTAAGGGCAAAAGCAGCTGCTGTCGGCCATCCAATCTCGCGAAAGAAACGATGCGCTCGGTTTCTCGGTAGAAACTGATAGATGCCATAGGCGAGACACCAGGGAAAAATAAGGCCCCAAATAATAAAGGCATAGTCGGCAGGCTGCGTTGGAGGTGTATAGCTTTCCTTTGCCCTTGTGCCGATGTCTGTGCCAAATCCGAAGCGGGGTAGGAGGGTGACGAGCCACTGAGTGCAAGAAAAGATTAAGACCGACCAGACACGGTATAAGTCATTTTTGAAAAATTGTTGCATCTCAGCCTCACTTGTGGTTACAAACTTTTAACTCATCCTGGCTGCTTTAGCCTATAGTCTCTTGCAGGTTAAAACCAGCAAAAACAAGCGCAGGCTAAAGAGGTAATTGCAAAATTGTTGTCTTATGAGGCCCAATGTACATATAAATCTTAC
>CAZZJE010000241.1:0-4580 GCA_964654295.1 uncultured bacterium
AGGCATGACATTTTCCCTGCAGCTGCCTCTCACACTCTCTGTTGTTCGAGCATTCCTAGTTGAAATTGGAGGCGAAGCCTATGCCCTGCCGCTTTCACGTGTTCATCAGCTGCTTTTTTTAAATCGAGATCAAATTGGTAAAATTGAAAACAAATTTTACTTTAGCTTAGAAGGAGAAAATATTGGCTTAGTCTTATCCCATCAAGTGCTCGGCTTGAGATCTCCCGAAGTTCTGCCAGAAACGCTTACCGTTGTGATCCTATACGATCAGAGTCGCAGATATGGGATTATCGTTGATCAAGTGATTGGAGAGCAGGAGTTAGTTGTTCATGAACTCGATCCTATCCTTGGAAAAGTTGCCAATATCAGCTCAGGAGCATTCATGGAAGATGGAGCGCCCCTTTTGATTCTCGATGTCGAAGATGTGATGCACTCGATAGAAAAGCTGCAGCAGCAGGGAGTTCCCAATGCATTTGAAGGGCGCCTTATAGAGACTCCAATAGAATATAAGGCCTCTATTTTAATTGTCGATGACTCAGCGACTGTTAGAGAGGTGGAGAGCAATTTACTGAAAAAAGAGGGTTATCGCGTTGAGACAGCAGTCGACGGTGTTGATGGGTGGAATGCCCTGCGTACTTCAGATTTCGATCTCGTCTTAACCGATTTAGATATGCCGCGAATGAGTGGCTTGGAGCTCGTCCGCAAAATTAAAGGCGATCCCCGATTTCACGCCTTGCCAGTTATGATTGTTTCCTATAAGGAGAGTGAAGCGGAACGGCGCCGCGGCATCGAAGCTGGAGCAGATGCCTATATGACTAAAGGTAATTTTAAAGACGAAACTCTCTTGCAGATGATTGCAGAGCTTCTACAAAAAACAGATGCCTTTCCCAAACCCTCCGATGCCTCTGAATCTTAAGAAATGAAATAAGGTGGCCGTATGACCGAGTCTACTCAATCCTTAGTGTCAGTCTTAAATCCACCGGTCAAAGATTTTGGCATCAAAGTTCTTTTAATCGACGATCAACCGATTGTCGCTGAAGCAGTCAAACGCATGTTAGCTGAAGAGAAAGACATCTCTTTTTACTATTGCCAAGATCCTTCACAAGCCATTGAAATGGCACGTCAAATTGCTCCGACACTTATTTTACAAGACCTGGTGATGCCTGCTGTCGACGGATTAACCCTCGTACGCTATTTTCGAATCCTTCCAGAAATGTCACAGGTGCCTCTCATTGTTCTCTCTTCAAAAGAGGATCCCAAAGTAAAGGCGGAAGCTTTTGCCCTTGGAGCAAATGACTATATGGTTAAGCTGCCCGACCGTATCGAGCTCATTGCCCGTATCCGCTACCACTCCGACAGCTACATTCGTCTTTTACAGCGTAATGAGGCCTATGAGCAGCTAGAAAAGAGCCAGCAAGCCCTTACGGCAGAGCTCTCCGAAGCTGCCTCCTACGTCCGCTCCCTCTTGCCTATGCCACTTAACAATAAAGTTAAGACTGCTTGGGAATTTATCCCTTCTCAACAACTCGGTGGTGATGCTTTTGGCTACCACTGGATCGACCCAGAACACTTTGCCATCTATCTGTTCGATGTCTGCGGACATGGAGTAGGAGCTGCCTTGCACTCGATCTCGATCCTTAACGTACTGCGCTTGCAATACCTTCCCGATGTTGACTTCCGTCAACCAAAAGATGTGCTGGAAGCTCTCAATAAAGCTTTTCCAATGGAACATCATAACCAGATGTTTTTTACAATCTGGTATGGGGTCTATCGAGAAAAAGAGCAGCAGCTACTTTATGGCTCTGCCGGTCACCCTCCCGCCCTGCTCTTTCAACAAAATAAATCGCTCTCCCTCTCCACTGGAGGACTCGTCATCGGAGCCGAAGAAACTAGTAAATATAGCCAGCAAAGCTGCACCATCGAGCCGCCTGCTTCTCTCTACCTCTACAGTGACGGAATCTATGAAATGCGCCTACCAAATGGATATATGATGGAATTTAGTGACTTCGTCGAAGAGCTAAAAAAATGGTCGAAAGACTCAGCCAAAGTTCCTATGGAAGAGCTAGTCAGAATGCTGCGCAACCGCTCTGTCGGTCAGGCTTTTGAAGATGATGTCTCGCTGTTAGAGGTCACTTTTAACCAGTAATTTATTTGGCGTTTCTGTGGCGATTCTGCTAGAATAAGAGGAAAAAAATTGGAGTTTCGCTCCAAAAACAACCTTTTTGCCGAACATGAAGCCCGAAGACTTTAAAATTCCAGACCAGCATTGGAGCGCCAAAGAGATGGCCCTATGCGAGAGAGTCTGGTATCTACCATCCCGTCCGATTGAAAAAAGTGCCTTTACCTTTTCCGGATGGAACGATCCTCTCCTCTTTCCCAAAAACCAACCCGTCCATTTAGAGTATTGCAGCGGAAATGGAGCTTGGGTAGCAGCTAAAGCCGCTGCCTATCCCCAATTTAACTGGGTTGCTGTAGAGAAAAAATTTGATCGCGTCCGTAAAATCTGGTCTAAAATCCATAATCTACAACTGAGCAATCTTCTAGTGATCTTCGGCGAAGCGATGCAGCTGACCCAAACCTTTATTCCAGTCGAAAGCATCGACCATATCTATATTAATTTTCCCGATCCGTGGCCAAAAAAGCGGCATGCGAAAAACCGTCTCCTCCTACCTCCTTTTATCACTGAACTACATCGCATTCTTCAGCCGCAAGGAGCTGTTGACTTTGTGACTGATGACTCTTACCATTCTAATGAAGTCATCGCTCATTTTCTCTCTCAACCAGGCTGGAAGCCACGCGACCCCACTCCCTACTATATCGAAGAGCTGGCTGGCTATGGCGACTCCTACTTCGAAAACTTATGGAGAGAGAAGGGCAAACAGATCCGCTATCATCAATTTAAGAAGGAGCTAAGATCATGTTGCGCATAGAAGAAGAGGAGGAAACATTACCTTTAGCTCCCGTTCGTTGGGAAGAGGGATGCTGCTACCTCTTAGATAGCCCTTTTACTCCCATTATCTTCGATGGTGCCATTGATCAGATTGGAACAGAATTTAACTCCATTTTAATTGCCATCGACGGTCAGTGGCAGACGGAATTGAAATGGGATGAGGCGCGCCAGCAGGCAAAGCAGGCTGTCGAAAAGGGATTAAAACTGCTTTGGCAGATAGACCTTGGCCTATTCGACCGTCTTCCTCTGCCACTAGAACATCAGTCGCAACTCATGGGGCTTGAACTCTCCCTCAAACACTTCAGCCAGACACTATGGAAAGAGTTTGAAAACGAAACATTAGGAGTCGTTCTCTTTCGGGGCTCTGCCGACTACGCTCAAGAGCTCAAATGGAGTCCCGATCAAACGCTTGCCTATCAAGAGTGGCTGGGTGAAGGAGAGAGTGACTCTCAAAAAACACTTTTTGCAGCCGATGTGGTCTCCCACTACCTGCTGACTCTGATCCGACGCCTGCCCGATGCTCTTCCTCTTTTTTTAATGCTCGATGCCTCTTCCATCCACTCGCTAACTCTTCAGGCACGACTCTTCTCTGTCGAACGTTACGACCGTATCCTTTTGGCAATCAAAGGCTGCCGTATTCCCTCTCCACATCTTGTTTGGGAAGAGGGCTGTGCCTCCTATGGCTTTGTCGGCTCTTCGTCTCTCTCTCTCTCTCTTCAACTTGATGCTAGAGTTGGAATCGCTCTACCCTCTATTCACTTTAAAAGCTTAGCGGCTTATGCGGGATTAGAAGAGCTTTTAGCCTCTCTTAAGAGGCATCAAATTCCCTATAAAATCATCGCAGAAGAGCGCTTAGCTCTAGAATGGGTTGAGCTAGAAACCCTCTGTTTCCTTAGCCAAGGCTTAACGGAAGCAGGTAAACGCCAATTACGTGGCTTTGCAGCTGCGGGTGGCGAATTAGTCGCTATCCAAGATAGAGCCGGCTTACCTAGCGCAATCAATTGGGATGATTGGATAAAAAGCTATCTAGAAACCAAGGAGCAGTCTGCATGAGTCGCGCTGCTGTATGGGGAGAGCTGCCCGCTCGTCTATCCCTCTGCTCGACTTGCCAAAAGCAGTTTGAGCCAGGAGATGAATATGTCTCTGAGTTAAAAGGAGATCCCCATCGCGGCTACACACGTTCTGACTACTGCCAGCATTGCTGGCAAGCGGCTCCGAAGGAGAAGAAGCTCTCTCATGCTAGGGGAAATTGGAGAGCTCGCGTGCCGCTGCGTGAAAAAAATCAGACGGAGCAAGCGCCTAAAATCTGGTCGGAACATGCACTCCGGTGGCTAAAGCAACATATCAACGATCCTTCTGCCGATCAACCAGCCATGTTTGTCTTGGCAATGCTACTTGTTCGAGAAAAGATCTTAATTTTACGCCAAGAGATCCAAGGTTTAGCTGAAGAGCGTCTACAGCTCTATGAAATTGCTGCGACAGAAGAGCTGCTAGCGATTCCAAAGCTGCAAGCATCTAAACTACCGTTCAATGAAATTTATGAGCGCCTTAAGCCAATATTTGTAGCGTAGGCTTTAGAGGTAATTGCAAAATTCAAGTTACACAGAGGAAATTTAGTAACCGATTGTTT
>CAZZJE010000242.1:0-4580 GCA_964654295.1 uncultured bacterium
CGTATATGATTAACTGCCCCCTATTAACGCCTCGACAAGTCGAGGCGAGCAAAAAGCGGTGACAAGTCACCGCACTCCAAATAGCTTTACACGACCATATAGGTAAGGTTTATTCGAGGCCTAGCACAACGTCTTTTAATGATTGCGTTTAACCAGATAATTATAGCTTTAACTGCACGCTTTCGCATAATTCAGCTAAATCACTCCATCCCCTCTTTTTCAATTGCTCTCGATACTCTTGGATGGAAACAAGACAAAAATTTATGTGAAAAAGGGGGGGGGTAACTAAAAAGGAATTGTTGGGCTGAGAATAATAAGCTGCACCATACAAGATTGGCATTTTCTTTCTTAAGGATTCAATCTGTTCACTGCTACAACAGGCTCCAAAAGCTTGAGGAGTAGCTGTAAAAAGATTGAGGTGTTCTCTTAATTCTGCTACTTTTGGGGTGTTATTAATCCATATATTTAACTGTTTTATTCTATTTTCAGAAGTCAGATTTGCCCAATCTTCTCTTTTCAATGCCATGCCGATTAGAGCGAGCTCTTTTTCAATGTGAAAAAGCATATTTTTCCAGCCTTTATCTCGGATTGATTCGATGACATTCTTTGCCCCCTTTTTTTCCGGCCAATTAAGATAATGCTCCAAATAGATCATCCATCCTGCCGGAAAAAAGCGTAGTTGTGCCAAAGCTTCCGAATAAATAAGAGGTCTTTTTTTTAGGCTCTTCAGATAAGTAACAAAAGTTCCAATAAAATCTTTGGTAAAAATATTTGCAAATTCCTGTTGAGTTGAAGCTTGCTCGACTTTAATACGAGACTCATCCACTAACTGGCTAAATTTTTCCAATAATTCCTGATCAAAGAGTTTTTGTAAGGTGTTATTAAGAGTATTGTCAAACTTGAAATGTTTAAGTAGAGATATAAAGGGATTATTCTGGGGTTCTTCCGGAGTAATTTGAACAAGATTAATCGCTATTGGAGCCCTAGAAATTACTGGTGAGGGTTTTGGACGCTTAACGATTTGAGTTGAGATCGGATGTTCATTTCTTTTTAAATTTGTAGTTGCTGTAGATGCGATGGTATTAGATTTTTCTGGAACAGCTGATGCTGTTGTTTGCGCACCAAAGATCTCTTGAACTTTCGCAGCTGCCCAAATCTCATATAGGATTAAATCATGGTTTTTACACTTTGAATATTGACAATGGCGATAGTAGGCATAGTTCCAAATAATTGGATAACAACCTTTTGCATAACCATAACCCACTTCCTCTTCTTTAACTAAAACACCTGTGATTAAACTCTTAAGTATAGAGGCAACTGGTGGAGGTAAATCTAAGCGTTTCCAAGAGGCCAAATCATTTAAAGGGGTATTGGTCTTAAAACTTTCGATTTCAGCAATCAGCCAGCACTGTAAGTAGAACTCGTTGAAAAATTTGCTTGGATCGGAAAAAAGATTGCAGACCTCTCTCCATTGTCGAGCCCAAAATAGGCGCAGCAGCTTGCTATAAAATACTATGTTTGGATCAAAAAAATCGATGTCATTTACTCCATCTTTAAGAGCTAAAACAAGAGCAATTTGAATAACAGAGCTCTCTTGCTGATTTAGATTCATACATTCATCAAAAATGCGGGTAATCATTTCCAACCGCTTCGAGTAACAGTTTATTTTTTTTTGCAGTTCATCATAGAAGTAGCTCCAAAAAACTTTGTAGCCTTCAAATCTTACTGTCAGCTCCGAACTCGCTTTATGAGTAGATAGAGATGTTAATAAAGTGGAAATAGCATCTGAATTTTGCAACAGATTCCATTGTTGGAAAAAGAGAGTCGTGAAATGGACAAACTGCTCGAGATCTTTTATTACAAGATTATTTTGTGGAACTGAAATTAAAAGTGAGGAAGTCGTAATTGTTGACATGACAGCAAGGGTTTAAGTTTATATCAGGAGAATAATATTATTTAATTTTATTTAGTTCAATTTAAATATAGTTTATATCCATTAGGTCTGTAACAAAATTAAATCTAACATCATAAAAAAACATAGATGAACCAAAAAAGCCTTTAGCCACATTGGTGCGTGGCTAAAAGCATTTTTTAATGCTATTGACTTAGGCATAAAAATTTATGACTTTTTAGAGCGGCCTCTCTTTTTAGGCGACTCCAGTAGATTTTGTATATAGGGTGCTGTGACTGAGATTGAAGATTGCGCAATCTCTTCTGGCGTGCCTTGGCAAATCAGTTGGCCACCTTTTTGTCCTGCCCCAGGCCCCATTTCAATCACCCAGTCAGCATTTTTAATGACGTCGACATTATGCTCGATGATAATCAATGTATTTCCTTTGTCTACTAAGCGATGGAAAATGGGCAATAGCTTCGCCAAATCGTCGCTATGCAAGCCTGTTGTGGGTTCGTCTAATAAATATAAGGTCTTACCTGTGGCTCTTTTGGACAGCTCTCGGCTTAGTTTTAGCCGCTGCGCCTCGCCTCCCGAAAGGGAAGCTACCTCTTGACCAAGCTTCAAATAGCCAAGTCCAACTGAAATCAGGGTGTCTAATAAACGCACAATTCTGGGATGGTTTTGAAAAGTCACTCTGACTGCATCGACCGTCATTTGCAGATACTCGCCAAAGTTTTTATTTTGATAGAGTATTTCCAGACTCAAGGGGTTTAAACGAAGCCCTTCGCACTCTTCGCAAGTGACACGGACGGGAGGCAGAAAATGCATTTCGACACGCTTATATCCCATCCCCCAGCATGAGGTACACATTCCTTGGCGATGGTTTGAGCTGAAATGGCGTGGCTGTAGCCCTCGCATCTTAGCAGCAGGGAGAGAAGCGAAAAACTCTCTCAGTTTAGGGAGTAAATCGACGTACGTACCGACATCAGCTCTAGCTGTACTACCAATCGGATTTTGATCGATTACGATGAGCTTGTTAACCTGTGAAAGTCCCGTAACTGTGCCTTCAGCCCAACTGACTCGGTCATGAAGATTGAGCCCGCGAGCCAATGCAGGTACAAGAACTTGATGCATTAAAGTCGATTTACCCGATCCAGAAACACCTGTTAAACAGCTCCACAATCCCAAAGGCAGATCGACTGAAAGATTTTTGAGGTTATGCAGAGTGACGTTTTTCACCTTTAAACTTCCATGGCTGCAGGCCCTTCTCTGCCTTGGAATCGGCAATGTCTGGCGTCCAGATAGGTAGGCTCCTGTTAATGAGTTAGGGTTTTCTAGTAGCTGTCGATAGGTTCCTTGAGCCATTAAATGCCCGCCATGGTCTCCCGACTGAGGACCAAAATCTAGCAGATGATCTGCTTTCGCTACAGTCAAAGGATCATGTTCGACTAAGACGAGGGTGTTGCCAAGCTCTTTAAGACGTCTCAGAGCACTATTCAAACGCTCGTTGTCGCTAGGATGCAACCCTATCGTTGGTTCATCTAACACATATAAGAGTCCTGTCAGCCCACTGCCCAGCTGTCTGGCTAGTCGGATGCGCTGCGCCTCTCCTCCACTTAATGTGGGAGCACGACGCTCTAGGGCTAAATAGCCTAATCCAACTTCCTGCAAGAAGCGCAACCGCTGTAACAGCTGTCGCTGCACCTCTTCTAACACTCTCTCTTCTGCTGGCAGCTTCAGAGATTCTATAAATGTGAGTGCTTGGTCGATAGGTAGGCGACAGAGCTCTCTTAAAGTCAAACCCCTTAAGGTCACAGCTTGAGCTAGGGGAGATAGGCGTCCACCTTGACAGCCGGGGCACTCCTGCTCATCTAGCAGAGGTAAAATAGACTCTTTAATTTCAGTGCGGGCATTGCGGCCGGCACGTGCCAAGACAGTATCAATTCCCGGCCAGCGGAAGTGCCATCCATCTCCACTCACATACCAGCGGTCTGCTGGAGATCCCTGCATCAGAAGTTGTAACTTCTTGGTCGGTAGATTTCTGAGAGGCAGCGTGTGGTCGATTTTCTCTTCATTCAACATAATAGACAAAAGCATAAAAGCTGTCGGATCGCCCTTATCTTGCCATAAGAGATGCATGAGATCTAAGACAGTTAAATCGATGATCTCCCGCCTCTGGGCTAAGTGGGCGCCATATTGGACTCCTAAGCCTAAACAATCCAAACACATTCCTTCAGGGGAGTTAAAAGAAAAGGTGTGTGGTGTGATGGGAGGATAGGATTTACCTGTGCTCTCAACAGCAAATGCTAAGTTGAAGAGCTGCTCCTGTCCCGACTCTCGCAACACTAAAATTCGCTTCTCTCCAATCTGTGCCGCCTGTTCAATCGCTTCTCGGAGGCGAGATCCCATGTCGGGATTAACTTTGAGGCGATCAATGATTAGCTGAAGCTCATTCTTCTTCTTACGGTCAAAAGGAATCTGCTCTAAATCACTGTCGAGGTCGTAGATCTCTCCATTCAAACGGATGCGCACAAATCCTTGACGCTGCAGCCGGCTAGCAGTCTCTTGAAAGCTCTCCTGTTTGCGTAGGGTGATAGGAGCTAAAATTTGAATCTTTTCTCCTTCTGGATAGGCCATCATACGCTCAGCGACAAACTCTTTGCTGATCGAACGGATAGGTTCACCT
>CAZZJE010000243.1:0-4558 GCA_964654295.1 uncultured bacterium
TCTTTAGCCCCAGTTTTTTAAATCAAACATACAGAAAGATAAGGCTAAGGCCTAACAAAACAATCGATTACTAAATTTCCTCCGTGTAACTTGAATTTTGCAATTACCTCTAAAGCCTACGCTACATTTAAGCAGTACGAGAGGAAACTTTCATAACTCTTTTCTCAGGTTTGTATAGACGCATATAGACAGCAAGAAATCGATAGAGACGGCGTGGGTTATCATTTATTTTATTCATGGCACGCTTGCCAGCTTTGCGATTAAAGAGAGTGATTCCAAAGGGAACAAGAGAGCTATAGGCAACAAGGGCGATTAGGCTGGAGACAAGACCAAGGGTAATGACTCCAATTGCATAGGCGAAGAATTGCCCGCAGGTGCGTTTCCTTAGCTGTGCTCTTGTCAAGTATTGCACATTTTTAAAAGCAACAGAGCGAATTGTCTTAGGGTGATTCAAAACAGGAATTTTCGATGTCGGGATCCTTTTGACTGTATTAGCATCGATCTTGATGAGCAGCTGATTTGGAATAACCTCCCAGATCGGATGCTCTTTAGGTAGATTATTGATCTGGCCTACACTTATCTTTTCAGCCTGAGCTACCTCAATTTTTTGTGCAGCTTTTGCATTTGTTACTAAATGCAGCTGAGAAGGCTTTATAAAAGGAATCAAATGGGAGAGACTGTCATTATTCTGTATCGACTTAATATAAGAGTCTGGCAAGCATTGAACTCCTTCTTTGCTTAAGTGTTTCCATTGTGATGGAAGAAGCTTATCTATCTCTTCGACAGAGTCCATTTGGGCGATTTGAGTGGGAGATAAGAGAGCCACCTGTCCAGCAGTCAAATGGATGAACTGCTCTTTAACAAAGCGATGCACAAGCTTTTCTTTTACCGGACAAGCTTGGATTTTCCATGAATCCTTTAAAGCTGGCACCTGATCAGGCTTAATCGAAGCAATTTGGGTCACGTTTAAATGAGGAATTAAGTCGAAAGGACAAGCACGGATCTGCTTTTTAGTTGTTAAGTGCTCCACTTGATAACTCTGTAAATGAGCCTTAATTTGCTCTTCATTTAATAAATCGACATAGGCTTTCGTGCAGAAAAAAATGATCTGATCTCTAATAAGATGTTGACCAACGCTTGCCCAATTTTCCTTTTGAGCTTCGTAAACCTTTAAAATTTGTGGATTAAGAAGCCCCTGAATCTGATCTTTTGTGACCCATTGCATCTGAGAATCATGTATCCATGGCATTTGATTGACATAGCCATTTTGATCATCTTGCTTGGCTTTGAGATGAGAGAAGAAATCCGGATCCTCAATTTTTCTAACCTGCTTTTCTCCTCGCAAGAAAGGCACTTGACCGCGTTTGATCAATGGAAGCTGCTTATCGGAAAGCAAGTAAACTAAAGCGTTTGGACAAGCTTGTACTTGCCACTGCTCGACTAAAAATGGCACTTGATAGCTTTGCAGGTAAGCGGCAATTTGCTTTTCATTTAAGAGAGCGACAAGTTCTTTGGATTTAAATCGTTTAATTTGATCTAAACTCATCGCATTTTGTAGCTCATTCCATTTAGGAAGGCGAGATAATTTGAGAAGCTGCCCATTTGACAGCCCTGGAACTTGCTCTGGTTGGACCCATTTTAGCTGATCATCAGAGATCCATGGCATCTGGTTGACAGCTCCAAGCTCTGCGTTAGGAACAGCCGTTAACTTTGCAAAATGCTCTTCATTAGCAATTGCCCTAACTTGCCCTTTTCCTCGGAGAAGAGGAAGATGCTTTTCGTTAATGAATGGAATTTGAGGCTCTTTGAGCTCACTGACAAATCTCTCAGGGCAATTTTTAATCTGCTTTTCCCCTTTTAGAAGGTGAACTTGAGAAGAGGAGATTAAAGGAATTTGCGTCTCCACATCCAGCAGCGCAACCCATTCATCTTTGATCCGGCAAATCTGCTCTCGATCTTTTAAATAAGCGAGCTGTGTGGATGGGTTGATATGTACAATCATTTGTGGATGGATCCAGGAGGTCCATAAGCCTTCGGGAATCCCCTCGCGCTTTTTAGCAATTTCTTCTAACTGAGGGATCAAGTCAGGATCATCAATTTCCTGAATTTGCTCAGCACAAATCTGGCTATAGCGATTTGGAATATGTGAGAGATAGTTGATGCTAACCCAATTCAATTTATCTGGAGGCAGCCGTATAATTAAATGAGCCGTTTCTTTTGGAATGTTTTTGACTTGATCTCGGCTTAGAAGGTGCCAATAGTTTTCATTGATTTTGTCGATATGCTCTACAGGAACGGCTTGAATTTGCCATTTCTCCTCAAAATTTTGGTAAAACTGAGGATTTACATATGGGATTAAGTGAGACTGCTCTTGGCAGAGTTGCTTTGCTTGCTCTTCTGATAAGAGATACTCCGGCTCTCTTGTTCCATCCGGTAGATCCTTTTCTCGATAAATCTGTTCCGACTTTTCCAAAAAGGCGGTTTTATCAGGAGGAAGAAACTGTATCTGCTCGGCAGTTATGTACGGGCCATGGAACCTATTAAGAGCTGCAAATTGTTTCTGATTATGTTCTTTTGTTTTTTCTTTTAAAGCATTTAAACGCTCGTTAGAATTTAAAGGATAGAGATCTTCTGGTAGCTCCTCTTCTAATTTTTTAAGTGCTTGTTCGGTTAAAGGATCTTTTTGGCTATTTTCAAAATCGATTCCAAGGAAACGCACCCACTTTACATTTAAATCTCTGATGCGCTTTGGAACAAGCAGCTTTGCTTCTAATACACTTTTTGGATGGTAGTTACCTTGCCGCTGCTTCTCGCGTTCGATTCGTTTCTGAAATAGATAACGATTTTGATTTGATAAGTTTGACTTACTATGTTGAGAGATCAGTGGTGAGCAGCGAAGCATTCGATTTTGTAGAGCATTGCGTGCTGTGCGAAGTTTAAGAAAGCGCACTTTCAGTTCTGTTTCATTAGCAAGCCAGCTTTCGCTGTCCGTCGTGTGGCGCTCTAAGTAGTCAATATTTCCTGCAAAGGCATTAATTTCAAGCAACCCCTCTGAGACAGCAGTTTCATCATCGGGAAACTCATCCATATAAGGCCCTTTTACCAAGGAAGAGCCATCTGGCTGAATTAACCAGATACCAGAGCTTTCAGGAGACTCTTTCTTATACCAATTGTTAAGATGCTCTTGCACATCTCGTGTTTCATGTTCAGAGAGAAGGAGCCAATGCATCTTGCCATCCTCTCCTCGAATAACCAAGATTTGATTAGGAGGCCTTTGCATTTTATGAAAGACTGGTAAAGTGCAAGACCCGATGCAGCTATTAAAGTAGTTATGCGTTCCGTAGATAGGCTTTAAGAAAGCTTTTTCATAATGAAACTCTCTTCCAGCATGAGAGTAATTAAACTTAGCAAGCTGTGATTTAAGAGCAATCACATTGCTAGACTCCCCGCCCGATCGCACCTGGTCTATTAAGGATTTTAGTTCAGATTCGCTTAAAAAAGATTCTAGACGAATTTGCTTAGAAGGAAGACCTTCATAAGCTTGCAATTCGAGATCGACTTCCTGCTCCACTTCAACATTGACATGGGTTTGAGTATTCGTCTCTTCTTGGACAGCCGTTTCAACTTCAATCCCCTCATTTTCGGATGTTCGTTTCCAATCCTGGGGCAAGCATTTGGATTTGTCAATATGTTCGGATAGCTCTTTGGACTCTTTTAATAGCTGCTGAAGGACATCTGCATCAGAAGGCTCTAAGACACTTTTAAAGTCATCGACTTTCTGCGACAGCCGATCTTTTAGCATCTTTTTAGTCTCTTCTTTCGCCTCCAAGCGGCCATGAAGGGCATAGTAAGATCGATTGACATAGGTCACATAGAAGCGCTCATATTTTTCGATCTCATGGATAAGCTTTTCTAAAGGAATTTTACTTGCCACATACTCTTTAACTGCTTTCTCAATTTGCTGCCGGGCTATTGTACGAGGAATGCTATCGATCTGTTGATTAAAATATCGGATCATCGCCTCTGTTCGGCGGATCGACTGCACTTTTTCCGCGTTTAGGATTAAGTCATTAACCTCTTTTCCTTTGTTGATAAAGCTTTCTCGGCCACCTTTTGTGACAACGAGATCGACATCTTGCTCAAAGAGAAATTGGCGCAAGCGCATGATTGCTTGGCCAAAGGTACGTCTTGGTGTTTTCCAGTCGCAGGTGAGTAGGTTAATCGCCTCTGGATCTTGTAAGATATCGACACCAGTCGTATGGTTCTCATCGTCGAAGACAAAGTATCTGGAAGGATCGAAGCCTTTAGCTTTAAGTTCTTTGACAGAGGTGCCTCCAATTCTTTCAGGAAGTTCGGCTCCTTTTTTCCAGACATAGAGCGTGTTGGATTGAATTTGGCCTGGCTCATGGTGAAAGAAGAGAACCCCTTCGATTGCTTGGTCAACAATCCCCTGCTCTTGCTTCTTCTCTAAGAAGCTCATCAGCTCTTTGGCAACGTCGGCATTGCTTTTAAAGGCCTTGAATAGGCCGCCAGCTTCGATGATACCGCGTATTTTTTC
>CAZZJE010000244.1:0-4539 GCA_964654295.1 uncultured bacterium
AAACTTAGAATGAGTCGTGCAATATAGTTTTTTACTACCGACTGAACGCTCACAATAAGGGTTTTTAACGCCTCGACAAGTCGAGGCGAGCAAAAAGCGGCGACAAGTCGCCGCACTGCTTAAGCGTTAAATCTCTGATTCTTTAGCATCTAAACGACGACAACTCTCATAAGCAATCCAACCGAGGTCTCGATCCTTTTGTAAATCTTCGGATGCCCAGTAGAGAGCTTCTCCATTTTGTTTTATAGCCGTTAAAACAACCTCTCTGTCTGCTTGTAATCTTTTTGAGGCATATTGAAGAGCGTTTCCATGATGGCTGACGGCCGTTAAAACAAAATCTCTATCATCTTGTAACTCTTTTAAGGCGTGTTTAAGAGCTTTTTCATGTAGCTTGACAGCTTGCAACATAAACTCTTTATTTGTTGTTAAATCACTTGAAACGGAATCAAGAATATCACCATGTATTTTTACAGCTTCTAAAACAAATGCTTCGTCTTCTCTTAAATCGTAGGAAGCATAAGCAAAAGCAGCCGAATTTTGCTTTACAGCTTCTAGAATAAGTTTTTTATCTTTTTTTAATGTTGATGAGGCACAGGCCAGAGCATGTCCATTTTGCCTTACAGCTTCTAAAACAACTTCTCTATCTTCTCTTAAGTGATACACAGCATGGTGAAGAGATAATCCATCTCGCTTTACAGCTGCTAGCATCGCCTCTTTATCGTTGGTATAGCCAGCAATTAATTCCCTGAAGTTATTACGGCTTCCTCCTTCGATTTTCTTAATAAGGTCTTGTTTGGCTATCTGCTTTACCTGTTCAATAGTTAATGTGGGTTGATTCCACTCTTTTTTAGCTTGTTGATAAACAGGTTCAAGGTTCTCTTTGCCGATTCGCATAAATTCGAAAACTTTTAACTTTAAGAAATCTTCTCGCGAGAGAAGATGGTTGAGAGTCAAATAGTGCGTGATAACAGAGTCATGACCTACAAAAATTTCCATAGGCCATTCATCCCCAATTTTATTTTCTTCTCTCTTGTTTCTAATAAAGTCATATAAGCTTTCTGCTGATGCATCTCTTTCGCTTATTTTGGCTTTTGCCTTGTCAAATTCAGCTTTGTCTTTCAGGTAAGCTTTCTGTTTCTTTTTTTGAACTTTAGAAATTTCCTCTTTGGCTTGTTGTAAAGCTTCTGCTTGGATTGATTTCAGAGTCTCTTCTTGAAGCTTAGGATCCATCTCGGCAAGCTGATCTTTTATTTCAGAGAGCTTTGTTTTTTCATAAGCTTCGGTAAGCTCTTTTAGTTGCTTTTGCTTTTCATTAAAGTAGGTTATCTGTTCTTGAACGCAGGTAAGAATCACCTCTTTAAACTCTTTCTCATGTTCTGGACGAACATAGCTAAGCTCAACGCACTGATCCAAGATCTGCTGAAGGGCTTTTACTCTATTTTTAATAGAAGGTGAAAGGTTGGCTTCAAGTTTTGACTCAATCGGCTCATTTTTCACTAAACAGCCTAGAGCCATGTTGACTACAGTGAGGTCTTCATCTAAAGGAATTTGATTAAGTTCATCATTGGCAAGATCTTGGATCATGTAGAGATCATGACCCTCAAACTTGAACCCCTCACTTTTAGGTTCACTAGAATTAATACTCATACAAAAACCTTTTAATTACATAGATAGATCAAAACACTAAAAAAACACCTAATCAATTTAATGATATTTAAATTTTATTTTTAAATCAAACGCGACTTAAAATATCACAAAACTTCTATTTTTTATTTAAGATTAGTTAGTTTTTGACTACCCGCTTCTAATGCATCTTTTGCGATTGAATAGGCTGTGCCAAATTTGAGAGTTGGGTGGCTTGGGACCGTGAGATGTCGGCCTGGATAGGCTGGATGAGTATAAATTTGGTGTTTATTATTGCGACTAAGAATCCATCCATGATCTTCTAGCCAAGCAGTAAAAACATGCTGCTTGCGCTCACGACTAGAGAGTGGAAGGTCTTCGCGTTTTTCTTGAGGAGCAGCCCGGGGTACAGGCGGCGGCGCAGCAGAGGCTTCAGTAGCTGGCTGCAAAGGTTGAGGAGGTCTCGTTTTAATTTTTGCTTTCGAGGTGGAAGCTTCAGGAGATCTCTTCTTTTTTTCAAAAGGGACACTCTCTTTTTTAATATTGTTTTCAATTAAAAAAGAATTTTTAGTTTCTGGCTGTTTATCAATGGGTTGTAATTTTATTACTTTCTTTTTCTTTGATTTTTTTCTTTTTTTAAGCAGTTTAGAGGCAGGAGGATCATCTGCTAAAGTTGGATCGAGGCAGTCACTTATTAGAAACATAGAGAGATCTGTTTCTGCTAGCATAGGGGCAAAGCTCTTCTCAGATTCAAAATTAAAAATATGCTCGAATATTCTAACAGTAGAATGGAAAGGTTTATAAACTAAAGCTGCCAGAAAGTAGCTCACCTCACTTATTGAATCAACTTCACTAATACTCAATTCAATTTCTTTTGTTGCAGAATAAATTTCTACAAAAGTGGGAACGAACTTATTCAAAAAAGAGCTGTAAACTTTAAACATTGTGCGTGGATTAGGTTCGGCTGCATTCTGCAGCTCGACGAGATCGAGGTGAAAAGCCTTTCCCTCTTTAGAATCAAGAAATTGCATAAATTGGGAGTAGGAGACCAATAGGTCAATCCAAGCTTTTGGGATTGGATTTGATTCAAACAGTTCTTGCACACTGTTTTTTAAGGACTCCGGCAGCAGCATTTGATATTGAAAAAAGTTTAATGTCTGTAGAAAACGTTGAATAAGGTCGTTATTTAAAGAGCCGAAGCAACTGCGTTGAAAGACAAAGTATTGTGTTAACAAGATTGGAAGTAAATCTAGAATATTTGAGCAGTGAAAAGCGAGCCCTCGCGCGTTTTCTAAATTAACAAGCTTATCAGCTGAATTGACCACTAATTTTTTTGAATGCACCTCCTTAACAAATCTTTCAAGACAACCGTTTAAAGAATTGAGTTTGCGAGTCAACTCTGACTTTGAGCTTAAAAGGAGAGGAAAGTGTTCTCGATCCCTTTTTTCTAGGGCTTGCTCACTCTGTTCGAAAAAGGAGTCAAGCAGAGCTGTCAGAGAGTCAACAGTTTTTAATTCATCTGTAAAGCCCTCGATGGATCGAAATATGAGTCTTAAAGAATCTTGAACCTCATTTAACTGTTGTTTAATTAAATGATTTGTTTTCTGTTTAATAAAAGAACAATTAACAGAGAGCGAACAAGCATAATCTTGAATAAAAACTTTCTCTCTAAACAGTTCATAAAAACTTTTATTATCTGTAATTTCTAAAAATAGAGTTAAGCTCTTATGAATTTCCTGCGATTTTTTTAAATCGGCTACAAGCGGTTGTAGCCGCTTTTTTTTCGAGCAATATTGAATGATCGGACTAAGTGCTTTTGAGCAATAAGTTAATGTATTAATGAGTTCTTTCTTTTGGGCTGTTAAGCCGGCCAAACAGATCACATCGGTATTGCTTATTTTGGAAGTTTTTTGAGAAGAAGTTTTTTGAAAAGCAAATGAACTCCAATAGGCCAAATGCAGATTCAATTTTGTCCAGTTCCACGACCATAAATATTTTTGTTTAAAATCTTCTTGTACAATAGCAGGCTTACTATCAAAAATTTTTTGAATTGGCTCTAAAGTTGTGAAAAAGAGAGAACATAGGACTTGTTTACGAGAGAGTTCATTTTTTTTTAAATAGCAGGTAAAAATAGAATCGGCCACAAGCGTGGTAAGAGATTCCTTTGCACTCTTTTTCTGTGATTCGATAATTTCGGGATTAATTAATTCGTTAGATGGAGAGATGCATCCATAAGAATTGAGTATTTGGGCTTTATTACGATCAAAAAATGCTTCAATTTCGCCTTGATTCGCAGGATCTATATTTTGAAACGCCTGTACTAACCAATTGAATTTTTCTGCTACAGATGCGGGATATAGGATTTGCCCAGTACTCAATCGCAACCTCCATTAAATAGAAAATCCTTGCTGCTTTTGTTCTAACTCTTCCCAGCGCAAATAGAGCTGTTCAATTCGGTTTTCTGCCAGGCCTATTTCGCTACAAATGAGTTGTAATCGAGAAGAGTCTTGAGCGAGTAGGGGATCTTCTAGCTGCCTATTCAATTGTTGAACATGCTCTTCTAACTCCATAATCTTACCTTCTATCTGCTCATACTCTTTTTTTTCTGAATAGGTCAACTTAACTTTAGCAGGCTGAGACTCAACACGCTTATCTTTAGTTTTTTGTGCAGGTCCCGAAAGAGAAGCTTTTACAGCAGTTTCCCACTGAAGATACTCCGCATAAATTTCTGGTTTTTCTAAGCTCCCTAGAGCTAGAAATTGGTTGCATATGCGATCGAGCATGCAGCGATCATGAGTAATTAATACCACAGCACCAGGAAATTCTAACAGGCTCTCTTCTAAAGTTTCTAAAGTCGGAATATCCAAGTCATTCGTTGGCTCATCTAATAAAAGCAGATCGGCAGGCTGTAACATG
>CAZZJE010000245.1:0-4537 GCA_964654295.1 uncultured bacterium
TCACCGAGACCAAGGACGTGGTGGGCGGCTACTTCGTGGTGCTCGCCCCGGACCCGTCTCCTCTTCCACGCGCATTTCTCTCAGTAGCTGATCATAGCTCATCGAACCCTGATTCTTAGCTAAAGCCAGCATGATGCGGAGATCTTGGCGCGTGGCATCGGCTAACAGCGCATCTTCAAATCCATGCGTCGTTTCCCAATTTTCTGTGTCGATGACCATCTCTCCATCGGTCAAGCTCCATAGAATTACTCCTTCGCGTGTCCGTTTATCTGGAGAGGCATACTTGATCTCCATCAGAACATAGGGAGTAAAGCGCATCGCTGGCTCTTGCACCTGCCGAGACTGATCGGATAGAAGTTCGCGACGATGATTTTCTATGATTTGATCGGGTGTATAGCGCGCTTCGAGTGTCACAAACTCACCCTGTTCTACGTAATCACCTAAAATTTCATGAAGCTTGTCGTAATGATTCCAACTCCACCAAGCGCCGCCTCCAACTAGGGCGACTAACAAACAGGCAATAAGTGTCTTACGCATAGGTCTAGAGCTCCTTGCAGGCATTTTTTTTGGCATAGGGTTCTCCGCATCTTTGAGCAAAATAGGGGATAACAGATCCCCTAGTGCTCCACTTAGCTAAAAGAGACTAATCTTTTAAGCTGAGTAAGAATTCAATATTGTTACGCGTCTTTTTCAATCGATTCAAGATTAAATTCATCGCATCGCCCGGCGTTAGGTCGGCAAGGGCCTGGCGTAAGAGGTAAATTTTTTCTAGCTCGCTCGGATGATAAAGAAGCTCCTCTTTACGAGTTCCGCTCTTTAGAAGGTCTAAAGCGGGGTAGATGCGGCGATCAGCCAGGTGGCGATCGAGCACAAGCTCCATGTTGCCTGTTCCCTTGAACTCTTCGAAGATCACCTCGTCCATACGAGAGCCGGTGTCAATTAGAGCGGAGGCGATGATGGTAAGTGAGCCACCTCCATCGATATTTCGAGCGGCACCAAAGAAACGCTTTGGCTTGTGGAGGGCGTTAGCATCGACGCCACCCGTCAAGATTTTACCAGAATGGGGTTGAATCGTGTTATAGGCGCGAGCTAAGCGTGTAATAGAGTCTAACAGAATAACGACATCATGGCCATGTTCGACAAGGCGACGTGCCTTTTCAATGACCATTTCAGCCACCTGGACGTGACGCTCGGGCGGCTCGTCGAAGGTCGAAGAGATCACTTCGCCTTTAACCAGACGCTGCATGTCCGTCACCTCTTCTGGTCGCTCGTCGATGAGAAGAACGATCAGCAAGATTTCAGGGTTATTGGCAGCAATCGAGTTAGCAATATTTTGCATGACGATTGTCTTACCACAGCGGGGCGGTGCCACAATCAGACCGCGTTGACCTTTACCAATCGGTGCTGTCAAATCGAGCACACGCATGGATAAGTGATCTTGTGACGTCTCCATCACTAGACGCTCATTTGGATGCAGAGGCGTCAAGTTTTCAAAGAGAACGCGGTCGCGAGCACGGTCGGGAGTCAAGCCGTTGATACGGTCGACTTTGAGCATCGCAAAGTATTTCTCTTTCTCTTTGGGAGGACGCATCGTACCAGAGATCGTATCTCCTTTGCGCAGGTCAAATCGACGGATCTGTGCCGGGGAGACATAGATGTCTTCGGCAGAAGGCAAATAGTTGTAGTTGGGTGAGCGTAGAAAGCCGAAGCCGTCGGGCAGAATTTCAAGGACGCCTTCACCATAAAGCGTCTCATTGGGGTTTTCTGCGATGCATTTGACGATTTCAAAGACCATCTGCGATTTTGTCAACGAGGGAAGATGCTTGAGTCCGATCTTTCTAGCTAGCTGATTGAGCTGCTCAATGTTCATGCGCTGGATATCAGCAATTTTGATGATCTCACCCGATGGAGGGTTGTCAACCTGAGGTGGCGCTCTTTCGGGGGCTCGGTTTCCCTCATTTTCCATGGTTGTGGTCTCTGGATTGGAGTGTTCCGAATTCATGAAGAGATTTTAACTCCCAATACTAAAAGGTTAGAAATGAATTTCGCACTATCTAAGTGCTTTGCGTTGGTTAACGCTTGTTGCTCTTTGTTGGAGCTGTCAATACTTGATAAAGACTCTCTACTTGATCCTTTAGATCCTTTAGGTCCCCTTGGTTAGAAAGGATATAGTCTGCCTCCGCAGCTTTCCGCTCTATCGGCCACTGCCGCTGCATACGGCGTCTATATTCATCCTCGCCCAACCCTGTTGCACGTTTTAAACGCTGAAGAGATAACTCTTTAGAAGCGACAACGCAAATGGTGGCATCAAATCGCTTGGCAGCCTGAGTTTCAAATAGTAATGGAACTTCTGCAATAAAGAGCAGATGCGTTCCAGCTCGCTCCCTCTCCTCATACTCACGCTCAATTTCCTGAAAAACAAGGGGATGAATAACTGTTTCAAGAGAATGGAGAGCTTCAGCGTTGTGAAATACCTTTTCCGCTAATTTTGAACGGTCGATCTGTCCATTGACAACGATTTCAGGCCCTATAAGAGCAGAAAGTGCTTCAATTAAAGGTCCGTGCGTTGCAAGCAGATGATGAACGATCGCATCGGCACTGACAGTATAGGCTCCTAGGTTTTGGAAAATTTGGCAGACAGTTGATTTGCCACTTGAGAGGCCACCTGTAACGGCAACTTTCTTTAATTTTAACATAAACGCCAGTTTTTGCCAATTCCAATGTCAACAATTAGCGGAACTTTTAGGGCGATAACACCCTCCATCGCCTCTCTTACTAACTCAGCCAGTTGCTCTAGCTCCTCGTCGGGTGCTTCGAATATCAATTCATCATGAATCTGCAACAAGAGACGGGTCTGAAGCCCTTTCTGCTGGATTAACTGGTCGATGTGTAGCATCGCGATTTTGATCAAATCGGCTTGACTGCCTTGTATGGGAGTATTCACTGCTAATCGTTCTGCACCCGCACGCAGCTGCATATTGCTGCTGCGAATCTCTGGTAATAAACGCTCTCTCCCAAACAGCGTGACAGCCTTACCGCTCTGCTTAGCCAACTCTTTGGAACGCTCTAAATAGGCCTTCACACCTGGATAACGAACAAAGTAGCGCTCAATAAAGGCGGCGGCCTCTTTGATATCAATGTTGAGCCCTTGAGAGAGTCCATAGGCTTGTTGGCCATATAAAATGCCAAAATTGACTGTCTTAGCGGCTTGACGCTGTGCGGCTGTCACTTGATCGATTGGAGTGCTGAAGATTGAGGCAGCGGTATGGAGGTGGATGTCTTCTCGATTGCGAAAGGATTCGACTAAGATAGGGTCGTCGCTAAAATGGGCGAGCAGCCGCAGTTCAATTTGGGAGTAGTCTGCAGCTAAAAAGCTCCAATCAGACTGCTGAGGCTTAAATGCCTCACGGATACGTTTGCCTAGCTCTGCCCGTATGGGAATATTCTGCAGATTGGGATCTTGGCTAGAGAGTCTTCCAGTAGCAGCGACGGATTGGTTGAATGTGCAATGGAGACGACCTGTTTTAGACGAAACCTGCTGCGGGAGGGCGTCAATATAGGTGGAGCGCATCTTCTCCAAGCCGCGATAGTCGCACAACTTGGCAGCAATGGGATAGAGTCGACTTAAGCGCTCTAACACCTCATTGTCTGTAGAATATTCTCCTGTGGCTGTTTTCTTAAGCATAGGAATCCCAAGCTCTTGGAATACTTCACGTAGCTGCTTGGGAGAGTTGAGGTTAAACACCTTGCCAGCAAGGGCAAAGATCTCCTGCTCTACCTCTAAAATCTGCTCTTGAACTTCCAAAGAGAGCTGTTTGAGGATCTTGCAGTCGATATAGATCCCGCGTCGCTCCATGTTGGCTAAGATGCGTAAGAGTGGAAGCTCCATTTCAAATAACAATTTATTGAGGCCGCGTTCATGCAGTTCTGGCTCTAGCTTTCCCTTAAGGCGACAGGTGTAGTCAGCATCTTCACAGCAGTAGGTGCAGACCTCTCCAATAGGCACGTCGCGCATGCTGATCTGCTGCTTACCTTTGCCGATGAGAGATTCAATAGGGATCTTTTTCTTGCCAAAGATTTCAAAGGACAAATGATCTAATGAGTGCTGGCGGCTATGAGAGTAGAGGAGGTAGGAGGCGAGCATTGTGTCAAAGGCAATCGTTGCTAAGTGAATGCCATAGTTGCCTAAAATATGTAGATCATATTTGACGTTATGACCATAAAAACCAATATTCGGATTTTCAAAAACGGGTTTTATAGCTGAGAGGACCTTTTCAAGCCCTAAAGAGCCATTAGCTGGAATATAATAGGCTTTTCCTGGTTCCCAGCAAAATGAGAGACCAACAAGTTCTGCTTCCAAAGCCTTTTCACTGGTCGTCTCTGTGTCAAAGCAGACGGTTGGCTGCTTAGAAACCTCTTGTAGGAGTCGATGCAAGCTCTATTCATCATCGACAAGCGTATAGGAGAGAGAGAGTTCTTGATATCTCGCTGCTTCTTCATTCGAAAGCGGCTCCTCTTCTAACTCTCTCAGGAGAGA
>CAZZJE010000246.1:0-4505 GCA_964654295.1 uncultured bacterium
TGAGCTCATTATGCTTTATTGGAGCATTGGAGAGGATATTGCAAAGAAACAAGAGTGAGAAGGTGAATTACCAAACCGTAAGGCATGAAATAAAATCCAAGGATTATTAAACATTAAAAGAATAAGGTCATAGAGAACGATGGTAGCTTAAAGAAATAGCCATCGTTCTTTATTCCAAAAACTGAGGTAGTGTGTCAGACAAAATCCTTTAGCACAAGAAAGCTTGAAGAGTTGTCTTGCGCTCTTATTCAGCTATTTTCTTTTCAACTAGCATCTACCATCAGCAACTTTTGCAACAGCGCCCCTATTGCAAAGCCAATGAAGATGGCTGGTGCTTGGAAGAAAATGGCAAAAAGAGTTCCAGTTAAGACAATCATCTTCGCCGTCCCTTGGCGATTGGATTTAAGAAATGTAATCCAAAGTCCTAAATCTCGGGCAAAATAGATGGAAGCCACAATTCCTATGAGCAGACCGCCATATGCCGGCTCCAAAAAAAGCAGGACGATTCCAACTACGAGTAGTGCATAAGCAATCGTGTCACGCTTATTGTTTTTTGTGTAATTGACAACATCTTCTACGCGATCATGACGTCTAAAATTTTGCCACTGCTCTTGAAGCCTATCACCAAAGCGCTTGCTTCCGGATCTATCTTTTTCTGGACCCTCTCCTCGTAAGTCGACCATCATCGGCTCCTTTCTCTATTCGAATTGGTTGCCTAAAGCTATACATCAGCAACACTAAAGATGTAAAGTCCTGCTGGGCAAAAAGAAGATAATGGATTACACTACCATCTTTCTAAACCGCAATTCTTTGTGATTTCCAAGGCAATTATTTAATGAAAGCGCATGTCAATCAACCTCAGTCTCTAATCGAATGTTTAGTGACAATGTTTCCCGATAGTTCAAAAACAACCCTGCGTAGCTGGGTCAAAGAGGGGCGTGTGCGAGTCGACGGTATTGTCGCTAAGCGCGCCGATCAAGCTCTACTTGCTGGCCAAGAGGTCTCTCTAGAAAGAGCTCAACGCTATGTCTCTAAAGGCTTAACAATTCTCTATTCCGATGCACATCTTGTTGTCGTTAATAAACCACATGGTCTTCTAAGCGTCGCAACTGATTTTGAAGAGGAACAAACCGTCCATGCTCTTTTAAAAGATCTGCTTCATCCCCGCCAAGTTTACGCTGTTCATCGACTCGATCAAGATACTTCAGGTTTGATGCTTTTTGCTCTGGGAGATCAGGCGCGTGATAAACTTAAGAGCCTCTTCGAGAAGCATGCGATCGAACGCGGCTATACGGCTCTTGTAGAGGGGCGGATGGCAGAGAAGAGTGGCACATGGTCCTCTTACTTATATGAAGATGAGGCTTATTATGTTCACTCGACGATGGATGCACAAAAAGGCAGGCTTGCCATCACCCACTTTGAAGTTGAAGGCCGATCAGCGACAGCCACACGCTTGAAACTACGATTGGAAACGGGCCGTAAAAATCAAATTCGCGTCCATTGCCAAGATGCCGGTCATCCCGTTTTAGGAGACCTTAAATATGGTGGCCAAGCAAGCCCTATTGGTCGGCTCTGCCTACACGCTCATGCTCTACAGTTTATTCATCCCTTTACAGGAAAACCTTTAAGCTTTACTTCTGATGTTCCCGAACCATTTTCACGTGTTGTAAGAGCAACCACCAAGAGGTAGATATGCAGCGCAGTCCTTACTGGCTCATCTTATTACTAGCTATCGGCTCTGTCGTTTTATGGTTTTCAGGGGATGCGCTCTATAAAATCTATCGCTATCGCTCCTTAAATGGAGTTGCAAAGCCACTGGAGATCTCCTGGTCTGTTCATGCATTTGGCGATGAAGATTATGCGATTGAAGCCAAATATCGTTTTCAAGTGAAGGGCAAGGACTATTCAGGAGAAGAGGAGATAAAGCCGCGCCTGCGCAACCCTTGGGCTGCAAAAGATCAAGCCAAGTTCTATCAAGCTCAAGAGTGGCAAGTTTTTTATTCTGAATATCAGCCGCAATATTCAACTTTACAGAAATCCTTTCCCCTTAAAGAGTCAATTTCTGCACTTATCCTTTGGATTCTATTTGCCTATTTCATCTGGTTAGGCTACTACATGATGCACTATAAAACGTGATGAGGCTCAAATGGAACAACTAACACTTGAAACAGTGGCAGATGATGGGAAACCTTTAACGGCAATTTTTTTGCCATCGAAAGGAATGAACTTATGCAGCTTTCGCAAGGGAGACCTTGAGATTATTTCTCAAGAAACTCGTGACCTCTTTGAACAGCGCTTTAGTGGCCTAGGCCCTTTAATTGGCCCCCATTTTCATCAGCGTCGAGCCGAAACGATGGCTCCTATTCCTGACGAATCCAAGTTTCCTCATATCGCTATTATTAAAGCCCAAGGTCGTACAGACCCCTTTTCACATGGCATTGCCCGCTACGCTCCCTGGACTCAAGTTGAAGCCTTCAAAGATCGTTTTCAAGCAGTCTTGACCGGCAAAGAGAGCTGGAATGACATCCCCCTTTCCCAGCTCGAAGGGCAAAATTTTACTATGCGCTTTTCTGGGGAATTAAAGCCGTCAGGCCTGACACTTCGTCTCTCTGTTGTAAGCGATACCGATTCTTTAGTCGGCTTCCACTATTTCTATACTCTTCCTAATGGCAAAGGAAAACTGCGCAGCAAGGTGGCAGATCAACTGGTTGTAGGAGATAGAAGAGAGTCCATTCCTGAGCCTTGGCTACAGCGGGACGATGGCGAAATTCAAATTGAGCTCTCTCCTGAAATGAAGCTCGACCATACCTTAGTTCCTTTTCCTAATCCCTTAGATACTCTGATTACTTTAGAAACCGAGCGTTACACTCTCCATATTCGCTCTTTGTGTAACTGTTCAGAACATAGCTGGCAGCTTTACCATCCCGAAGGGAAATCTTTTGTCTGCATTGAACCCGTCAGTGCCTTAGATCCTCGTCATCCTAATTTAACCGTCAGCTCTCTTGAGATGCATCTTGCTTTTGAATCTAAGTAGGCTATTTCTCCTCTAAAAAAGCTTTCGATGACAAATCGATAGAGCTGAAATAGCCGATTTGCTATCATTCCATAGTTGACCCACTCCCCCTATTAACTTATGAATCGCCCTGCACGTCTTACAATTGGCCTATGTGCCCTGCTGAGCTTGACCCCGATTGTAGGTGTGATTGCCTGGTCGGCACAAGAGAGTAGTTGGCTACTTTTTTGTAGCGGCTTAGCGCTCAGTTCAGCACTCATTTTAACCTGGGCCATGCGTGCCAAAAGTCCGATAGAGACAGCTTCTTTGCAATCCGTCACTCTTACACCTAACGACTCCTTTGCTCCGCCTCATGTCACCCGCTACTCGACAGAAGATCTGCCGGCACCTTCTTCAGCCACTCAAACTCAAGAGATCCCCCTGTCAGCAACTGCATCAGCAAATTCCCGCTTGCAAGAGGAGGCTTTACAAGAGCAGCAAATTCTAAAAGAAAAAAGTGAACGCCTTGAAAAATCATTGGCTGATTGTTTGGAAAAACAGTCGCAGCTTATCGTAGAACTTAACAGCAAAAACGATGAAATCCAGCAGCTTAAAAAAGATGGCGAAGAGCTACGCTACCTGCGCAAGCAGCTTCAAGAGCAATCGGAACATCATCTTGAAAATCTTAAAGAGGAGCTCCGACAAAAAGAGCATCTCCTAGAAGAATATCAGCAAACAATCCAAAAGCAGCAGAGGCAACTCGCGCATCTAGAGAGTAAAACACGCGATCTCACCTACGAAATCGAAACTCTACTTATGCTAAACGAGGGTACTTCCACCAAGAACTTTCGGGATTTCTACTCATACGAGCTAGATGATGAACTCATGCAATCTAAAATCGAATCGGTCAAAACGGCAGGAGAAGCAGACATCCTGTTGAAGCGATGCCTTCATCTAGCTCAAGAGCTTCCTAACTCATCGCATTGTGGAAGCATCGGCATGCGTTTTCGAGATGTAGCCAGTGACAATGACACTTTAGACCTCAGACGCCTTTTCGATCGCCTGCGACAGGAGGAGGGAGCCATTACTCTCTTTTATTCCCCTCAGACAGAAAAGCTGCTCTTCGTCCACCCAGCAATTAAAGAGATCGCCGGCTGGACTCCGGAAAAGTTTTCTCAAGCCTTCCCCGATCCCATCATTGGAGGTATCGAGGAGTGGAAAAAACAGCTGGCGCCTTTAAGTAAAAAGGCATCCGTGCATATTCAACTTAAAATCAGGAACCGCTCGGGAGCTGAGCTCAATCTTAATGGATGCTTTTCGCTTATCTCTCAAGGCATCTTCCAAAAGCAGGTTTTGGGTGTGCTATATAAGGGCGATTTGTCATAAGCGTCAGCGTTTGAAGTTGAAAGCCCTATGATTTAATCTTTTTCTGGTATCCAACATCTCGACAAGTCGAGATCTATAGTTTAGACGTTTTTTCCTTAAAAATTAAAAGACTTACCATGAAAAGGGC
>CAZZJE010000247.1:0-4496 GCA_964654295.1 uncultured bacterium
TGGGCCTCATAAGACAACAATTTTGCAATTACCTCTAAAGCCTACGCTACATTTAAGTACATTTGAAAGCTTTGTCGATCCCGCGACGATTAATAACCTCAACAAGCTTGCATAAAAACGTCTAAACTATAGCGGCCTCTTCGAGGCCTACTCTTCCAAAAGCATCTTCTCAATCTCTTCCCAAGCCTGCATGGCCTCATTGAGCTCCTGCTCGAACCTCTCTTTCTGCTGTAATACTTCTTGCTGCTCCTTCAAACTAGCTGTTTGATAAAAGCCATCAACAGCTAAACGCTCATGGACTTGAGCTAGCTGTTCTTCTAATTTAAAGCAGCGCTCTTCTGCTTTTTGTCGCTGCCGCTCAAGCTGGCTCTTGGCTCTTTTTTGCTGTCTCCTAGCCTCATACTTCTCTTGCGCCGCGCCATCGGCGGTGCTGCTCTCTCGTTTACTCACAGCCACCTGAAGAGGATCGCTCTCCACCTGCGCAATATAAGATTTATAATCGCCTCGGTAATCTCTCAACCCTTGCGCTGTTAACTCCAAAACACGTGTCGCTAGCTTAGAAACAAAATAGCGGTTATGGCTGACAAATAGAACTGTTCCCGGATAATCTTCCAAAGCCTCTAGCAAAGCTTCAATAGCCTCCATATCTAAATGGTTTGTCGGCTCATCGAACAGCAGAATATTAGGCTGTAAAATCATCATTTTAGCCAGCTGCAAGCGGGCTGTCTCGCCTCCGCTTAATGTTCCAATCGCTTGATAAACGGTGTCACCACTAAATAACATTGCGCCTAACACTTGACGGCACTGCTCTTCTTGCAGCAGTGGATCTAATCCTCGGATCCACTCTAGCATGCTTTTTTCCAGCGGCATATCACGCCGTGGATCTTGTGGGAAATAGACAAACTGCGACTGTGGCCCCCACTGATAACTACCTTTATCGGCAGGTTGATGTCCTGTCACAATTTCAAGCAGCGTACTTTTGCCAATCCCATTCACTCCAACAAGAGCAACTCTTTCACCCCGCTCAATTTCAAAGGTGACATCATGTAAAACCTGCTTTTCCCCATACGATTTATCTAATTTTAAAACCTTTAGAGGCAAGACTCCAGAAGCTCGTTTTTGATTGAAAGAGATATGGGGATACATGCGAGAACTTGGAGCCAGATGCAGGCTTTCACGCTCCTCTTCAAGCCTCTCCATCCAGCGCAAACGCGACTGCGCCTGGCGAGCTTTGGACGATTTGTAGCGAAAGCGATCAATAAAA
This sequence comes from uncultured bacterium, assembly GCA_964654295.1. Taxonomy (GTDB): domain Bacteria; phylum Chlamydiota; class Chlamydiia; order Chlamydiales; family JABDDJ01; genus CAZZJE01. The sequence goes on from CAZZJE010000247.1 coordinate 1,265, forward strand.
GTTTGCAGCTCCTGTCTCTTCTGCTCCTGCTTTTCCAAAGCATTGAGCCGCTGCTCTTGAGCAAAGAGTTTCTGCTGCTCATAAGCATCAAAATTGCCACTATATGCAGTGATTGTTTGGTAGTCTAAATCGAGGATATGGGTCGAAATCCCATTGAGAAAATCGCGATCATGTGAGCTAACAATCAACATTCCAGAAAAACGTTTAAGATAACTCTCCAACCATCTTATCGAATGCAGATCCAAATGGTTGGTCGGCTCATCGAGCACAAGAATATCAGGTGAACCAAATAGAGCTTGAGCCAAGAGAGCTCTTAACTTATAGCCTCCTGACAAGAGCCGCATAGGTCCATGATGCCTTTCGCGGCCGATACCTAGCCCTTCAAGAAGCTTGGCTGCTTCATATTCAACACTCGTTCCGCCATCTTGACTCATCTCTTGTTCTAACTTTTCGAGAAGATGACACTCTTCTGTTGTAAAATGTTCCCTTTTCAACAGCTCTTCTCGCTTCCTCCAAGCTGCCCACCAACGCGGACGACCTCTCAAAACAACTTCTAATACAGGCTCATTTTCATAATTGAAATGATCCTGCTGCATTGTTCCTATTCTTAATCCATTCGGAATTAAAATGTCGCCTGCATCTTGAGAAACTTCTTGGCAGATCATTTTGAGGAAAGTCGACTTTCCCGCTCCGTTTGCTCCAACTAAACCGTAATGTCCACCTGGTTGAAGCTGTAACTGCACCTGCTTGAAAAGGATTTTGCCTCCAAATCGCATTCCTAGTTGATTAAAAGTCAGCATAGTAATTTATTTAATCCCGTTTAAGACGTCGTGGCAAAGAGTTGTGGAACTGAGAAGCGGCGCCTAGAAACCATCAACAACAAGGTTGCCGCAGCACAGAGGCAGCCGCCTGCTACTAAAGCTAATGTAGGAGTGCCTAAAAAGATCAGGAGAGAGCCTAATGGAGAAGCAAAACAACCTCTAATTCCTACAGCCGCTACATTGATGCTGCTATAAATTGAACTATCTGCCTCTTGAGCAAAAGCAGGTCCAGATAGATTCCAGCTAAGCTCGCTGCCACCCTGCATCACCCCATAGCAGATGTAGCCAATATAGAGCCAGGCTAGATCTAGTTGAGATAGCATTAAAAAAATTGGAAAGATAGCTGCTAAAGCTGTGACAAAGCTTGTCAAACGAAAAAGATCTGTTCGAACCATCCAACGCGCCCATAGAGGCGATGTCAATGCAAACCCAATCCCCTTGCAAGCCGATAGCGCTACCGACATTTCGGTATAACTGAGAGCCAGTGCATCTGTAAAAAGCATAGGAATGGCTGGAAGAATTAAAATTAATCCAGAACCTCCTAACATAAATCCAAGCTGAAACCGCAAAAAGTCGGGACGCTCTTTCAAAAGCTTCCAAGCTGTTTTCCAAGGAGACAAAAGCGAGGGATAGTCAGGCTGTGCTGGCTCGTCAGGTGGCTTATTTTTAATAGGAACGAGAACTCTAAGTTGCCAAGGAAGAGCCGCCAAAGAGATGAGAGCCAGCAGGGGAAAAACCCAGCGCCAGGCTTCCACGCCACTATCTAATATCGGTCCTAAAACAAAAGGAACGATTGCATCTCCAATGTAACGTGCACTTGAAACCCAGGCAAATAGTCGACTGCGATTAGATGAGGGCAAGTTGATTTTTAATAGCTCCATCCATGCTGGAATCACTCCCCTTTTAAGGAGCATGTATAATCCGCAGGCGGCAACAATATAAAGAGGAGACTCTATCCAAGGAAAAAAGAGAAAGGGAAGGTGACTGATCAGACGCGCCCATACAATATTACTAATTATGCGGTCGGGACGGCGCTCTATCCAGCTGCTCCAATAGGGAGAAAAGAGTGCTGCAATTGGTTTGATGGAATAGATGGCGGCAATTATCCAGGCGGATGCATGTAGATCTTTATAAGCAATAATAGGAAGCAAAACAAAGGCGACCCAAAAAGGGGTTTCTAATACAGATGTGCCAGCAAATGCCCAGCAGGTTCTGCGTGCTCCTTCCCCCTTCATTTTAAAATCCTTCGTTTTGATGCAATTAAATCGCCTAATTCTAACAGAAAGAACCATTTTCGCTACAGAGCCGCTATTTACTCCTCTTTCCAAAAGAGCTCTTAGTGCCGCGCAGCGTTACTAAGAGTTTTTTAAGGGCAAATCTTTCCAAATACAGGCGTAACGTTGCTGTAAACGTTCATCGACAGGATCGCCTAAAACATAAATAGGCGGCGGCTCTGAACAGATCGGCTGAACATAGGGACAACGCGTGCGAAAGGGACAGCCGCTGGGAGGGTGAATGGGAGAGGGAATTTCTCCAACGATAGGCAAACGCTCTGGGTTGTCATTAGGATGTTTTTTGGGAATGGATGCGAGGAGAGCACGCGTATAGGGATGATGGGGCTGTCTAAAAATTAATTCTGTAGGCCCACTTTCCATCACTTTTCCCAAATAGAGGACATAGAGGCGATCGCACAGGTGACGAATGATTGAAAGATCATGAGAAATAAAGAGATAGCTTAGCCCCAGCTCCTCTTTCAGATCTAAAAAGAGATTGAGGATCTGCGCTTGAATAGAGACATCCAAAGCCGAAAGAGCTTCGTCACAAATTAATAGTTTAGGTTCTAAAGCAATCGCCCTGCCAATGCAGATACGCTGCTGCTGTCCTCCCGAAAAAGCATGGGGGTAACGCATCATAGCATCGGGTGACAACCCAACACGCTCAAGGACCGACGCAATGCGGTCAGTCTCTTCGCTAGCACTAGAAACCATGCCATGATAACGCAAAGCCTCGCCTATTGCCTCTCCTACTGTTTTTCTCGGGTTTAAAGAGGCATAAGGATTTTGAAAAATCATTTGAATATGCCGTCTAATCGGCTTTAAGGCATCGGCACTTAAAGAGGTAATCTCTTGCCCCATAAAAGAGATCTCCCCTTCTGTCGGATCAATCAGCCGCATAGCCGTTCGTCCCACGGTGCTTTTCCCACTGCCTGATTCTCCAACTAAACCAACCACCTCTCCCGGATAGATCACTAAGTCGATTCCATCTACAGCATGCACATATCCAATGACACGGCGCAACAAACCAGCTGTGACAGGAAAATATTTTTTCAACCCTTGAATTAACAAGAGAGGTTCTTGATCAGTTTGCATTGCCAACTCTCTCATCAATTAATGCTGGGTAAGAGGATTCTA
>CAZZJE010000248.1:0-4477 GCA_964654295.1 uncultured bacterium
CGGTTATAAATATATTATGGAGCCCGTTAGGGCGATTCAATAGTAGCTGTGGTACTGTACTCCAACACTAACGTGTAGCTAAAGGCTTTTTGCTAATATAGCTTTCTAGTTTTTGAAGTAATGGTATCGCTTTCTAAATGGCTTATGCGGATTTTGATGATGATAGGGCCGCACATGGCCACTCGTTGCGCATTCACCTTGGCAACAACCAGAAAGCTCCTCTAAACAAGCTCTACAAGAGAGAAAAAGCTTGTTACAATCCATATTAGCACAATTATAGTAGTCTTCTACTTCAGTTTGACAGCGATGGCAGCGACCAATCCTCTCTGCATGCTCCTCTTCGCTCTCTTCTGCTATTGGAACAGTTAGCCGATCATCAAAAACAAAGAGCTTACCATTCCAATGATTAACTCCTTCTTCAGCACCGTAATTGATCACTCCGCCTTCAAGCTGATAGACCTCTTCGATTCCACGCTCTTTTAGCAAAGCAGAATAGAGTTCACAACGAATACCACCTGTACAATACATGAGCACAGGTTTTGGCTCTTTCTTATAACGCGCCTCTATCTCATCAGCATAAGCTGGAAAATCACGGAAAGTTTGGCAAGGTGGCTTTTCAGCGCCTTCAAAATGGCCGACATCCCACTCATAATCATTTCTTACGTCGATCAAAAAAAAGTCCTCATCGCTCTCTAGTTTCTGACGCCACTCAGCAGGAGAGAGATGCTGGCCAACTAAATCCATATTTGGCATTTGATCCAATGCCACTAACTGCTTTCTTGTTTTAATCGTCAAACGAGGAAAGACATGCTCGTGGTAGCGATGGATTTTAAAGGCTAAGTCACTGTACTCGGGCCGATCTGCCAACCAATTCATATAAGCATGAGCATCCTCATAGGCTGCACACATCTGTCCATTAATTCCATGGTCGGCAATATAGATACGAGAGGTGACGTCACGCTCTTGTAAAAAGGCTTTTTGGCGCAAAACCTCACCTTCTGGATCTTCTATCGTAAAAAACTTATAAAAAGCTAAGACCAGATACTCTTTTTTTGGGGAATGGAGTGTAGAACCTTGTGACATAAAAGCTGCTTGAACCAAGTTTAAGTGTGTAATATCACAACTACTATAGCTCTAAAGTCTGTTTAAGGCAACCAGCTTATTGGTTTACAAGTGCCTGCGGTTGCGCTATGGACATCGCTGAATTGCTGCGTGACTCAGAATTAACCCACTCTGTCCAGGATTGCGATGCTTGTATTGGTTCATTGCGGCTATATTCATAGAACTCTTGTAAAAATTGATAGCGCTCTAAAACGTAAGGATATTTCCAATTACTCTTTTCGGGTATTTCGGATAAATCCAATCCCCCAATCAACCACTGGCGCTTGATAATATCCTCAAGGCTCACTTCTTTGGCATTTTGATAGATGTCATACATAGCCATAAAGGTCGTCGTGCGTCCCTTTCCGGCAGCACAATGAAAATGAATCCAACTATCCCTGGGAAGCTGGTTAATAAATTCTATAAAAGCTTCTACATCTTCATCAGACGGGCGTCTATGGTCCGTGACATAAAAGCGTTTGTAGTCTAATCCATTAGATGTCATCAACCGCTCTTCATTATTGACTGAATCAACTTTAAGTTTGAGAGCCTTTTTAGCGTATTTATCTGTGTAGACGATCACTTCGCCTCTATCTTTCGCCTTTTTTAAAAGCTCCCTCTCTTCAGAGTCAACTTGATCTGAACTTTTGCCAAGATTCGCCCAATCACGGTTGCTATACCAACTTGTCGCCATTCCATTTAGAAAGCCATGCGACTCCTGTCGCAAATCGACAACAACCAGCTTCTTGTCGAGAGGTAGTTGAGTTAAAATCGCTTTCAGACCGTTTTGTGAAAATTGTGAGCTCCCTGAAATCGGTAATCTATCGAGACCATGGCGTGAAGGCACCCAATCTAATGTTTGCAAACGTTCAAAATAATAGTGGTTATCTGCAGCCCTAAAATTACGTGGAATTTTCTCATCATTCGGCATGTTTTGGATAATGAAAACCTCTTTCTTTGACTCTAGCGCAAGGTTAGAGATAGATATAAAAGGCGTAAATGCAGACAAAAAAGTAAAAGAAAGAAAACAAATGATTAAGCGCATGAAACACCTTAAAATATTTCTTATGTTCACGCTAATAATCGCATGCTTTTTTTAATATTTGATAAATATGGGAATAATATTTTCGCTATGTTGAGCTTTAATTCGAAACGTTAGAAAGAGAGAGCCATTCACTCCATGTAAGCTCTTGATTTGGACACTCTCTGCAATAGAGATAGAATTCCCTTATAAAAGCTTGCCTTTCAGTTTGCAAAGGAATCTTCCACTCCTTGGTAGTAATGTATCTTAAATCTGCCCCCCCTAAACAAGCTTGACGAGTCAAAATCTCATCGAGAGAGAGAGAATTTGCATTGACCAGGCAATCATACATAACCATAAAGGTAGAAGCTCTTCCTTTGCCTCCCGCGCAGTGGAAATGAGTCCACATTTTGGATGAAAAAGTTTTAAAAATAGAGATAAATTGATCGACTGTCTCGTCAGTAGGCCTACAATGATCTGTTATAGGCAACCGGATATACTGCATCCCCAATGATGTTACCACCATCTCTTCTGTATAAGCATTCTCGACATAAAAAGGAAATGGGATTAACGCCTCTTTGGAAGAGTAAATCCAAATCCATCCTTTTTTGTTGGCACGCATTAATAACTTCTGTTCAAGAGAGACAATCTGACTAACCGACAAACCTAGATTGGCCCAATTGTCCATTCTATGATACCAACTAACGGCTAGATCATTCATAAAGCCGTGGCTCTCTTCCCTTAAATCTATAATCAAAATTTGTTCGGGAGGAACAGGAAGCGAATCCATAAGAGCGAGAAGTCCTTTAAAAGAGAACTGGGCACTTCCTGAAAGGGGCAGATCGAACGGAGAAAATTGTAATTCTTCGCCCAAATTAGGCGGTGGAGGAGAGCAGCGACGGTAGCAACGTGGTAATTCAAAAATATTTTCTACATCAATAATTAATCGAAGCTCTTCTTTTGCTTCCATAACAGATCCACTTAAGAATAGAAAAGGAAGCAGAAACCGAAAGATATAACCAAAAGAGTGCATTAGGATCTCCATTATCGGCTAATGATAGTATAAAAAACCTAATTTAATTGCACTCCTAATTATTCATTCTAAATCGGTTGGATATTCGGAGAAATTATTCGAGTTACCTTCAAATAAATGGAGTTCTATATCTTCTCTCTCATCAAACAGAGGCGCAGGGAGCTGTTTTCTTGTGCGAAGCCAAACACCTAGTCCATCATGACTCTTTACGTTCATTTTTGGTGAGAAGAGACATCCCAGCAACAGGGTAGAGAAAAGGGCTAGGATATAAACCATGATCCGCTCTGATGTCCGCTTAACTTGCTTTAGACCGCCTAATTGATGATCCAAATTTTTTAAGCAGCGACTTCTTTTTCCTAAGCGCACTAGACAAACTGAGAGCTTTAAAGGCATTTCAACCAAAAGGATAAACGGCAATCGAATTAAACGTCCTATAAGCAGTAGCAACTCTAAAGGAATGACAGCTAAAGCTGCACCACGCGTAGCAACTTGTCGTTTAAAACAACTTGGGGAACGAGCCCATCTCTCAATCTGATGATAAGTTTGATGCACCGGTCGGGCTAACCATCCCATATCTTTTCACCTCCTACCTAATCAATCTTGAAGAGAACATATTGCAACGCATTTTTTAATTATCAGCAAGCTCGACTTTGCTTGTCTGACTGTTTGAAGTCTATTGGCCTTCCGGGAGCACATAAGTAGAACCACTTTTAGATAAACTCCCCCGCTCAGAAGGAGAAGGTTCGGGATCTCTCCTTTTTTTTGAATTTTTTGGACGAGGCTTTAGCTCCCTTGGAAGGGGACAATTACCAGACATTCTTGCCCCCGAATTACTCCCCTCTGGTGATGAATATGTAGAAAGTGCGGCTCCTCCCTTCCTAGCGTCTGGCGAATCTAGCACCGAAACTCCGAATGGATTTTGAAAGTGCCCTTCTAAGGAAGAACTGCTTTGTCTAGTTGGCAGAGGGCTAGTTGGTACAGTAAATCGTAGGATAGAAGGAGTTTGATTAGCTGGCGGGGGACTATGGTCAGCACAGAAGCTACTTCCTCTTGTTGAAGTTCGGTTAGTTGTTTCTGACGAAGAAGAACTACCAAGCACAGGTGAAGAGGGCGATTTGCCTGCATTTTTTGGTGCTGATCTAGGAGTATTAGCTGTTATTGGAGGCTCTGATGAACTCTCGCTTTCTAAATCATACACCCCCTTTTCTACTGGATTTTCACATGTATCTGAGCTTGAGTTCGAGTTGAGAATGCCAAAAGAATCTCCCTGCTCTGCTTTCTCTTCTTCTTGGTTAAGTGGCGCAGGCTCATGAGAGAAAGGA
>CAZZJE010000249.1:0-4473 GCA_964654295.1 uncultured bacterium
TTACGTTAGTCTACCTTCTTAGCTTGATGCCTATGCGACAAGTCGCCGCACTCCAAAAGCAGTCTCAAACGCTCATTTAGACGTTTTAAAAAACCAAAGAAACCATCTGCTCTCCACAGCTATCTTTTTCTAGATAAAAACCAGGATTTAGCCGACAAATTTTTTTGAGAAGTTTAACATCCAGCTCTTCCCATTTAAGTGCTGATTCGCGCTGCATTAGCTGAACCAAATGAGAAAAACAATATGTAATATTTGGCTTGTAAAAGTAGCTTTTCAGCTGCTTCAGCAATCTAAAGTAGCTGTTTCTACCTTGCTCATCAGCTGTATAGATGCTATCGCCCAAATGGATAAGATGCGTTGCTAATACAGATAAGTGTGGGCTGAATATTTGATCGAAAAGATGCAAACAAGGTCGCACATAAGTATTTTGCAGCGAAACATTCTCCAAACGCTCTATCAGTTCCTCTTGCGATGCAATGCCACCGCGCCTCTGGATCCAGGGGGCTAAAAAAGCATGTGTAATCTGCTGCATCTGCCGACTCCAACGGGCACGCCTAGATGGCTCTCGGCAAAGCTGAATGGCTTGAGGTAACAAATGGAAAGCTTTTATTTTTTCTCTTTTTTCGAAAGTAGAAGACTCGACAAGCATAATATCGTTTGCTAAATGATGCGCCTCTAACAGCTCAATTGCCATTTTTCTAGGGAGATCTCCTATTAAACTGCGAATCCAGGCTATAAGGTCTAAATAACCTGTTTCGTCCTTCGGCTTATTCTCCAAATAGCGATTCAACTTAGAAAATAGCTCTTCAACATGCCCTTGGCCGATTCCTTTAACATAAAGCAGCTCTTGGGGAGAGATAGAAGCAATATCCCTCAGTCTTAGATCTCCCTTTTCTTTTAAACGCGTCTCAAGATGGCTTGAAAAACCCAAAACTTCAATGGGCTCCTCCTGCCAAAAAGGATGTATCGCTTCTTCAAAATATTCTCCAAAGGGGAGGCTTCGCTCAATCTTTGCTTCTTGGATAGAAACTTCTATTGGTTTCGGTTTTGAACTTTTCTCCGTTGGCTGCATCTGCAAAGGGCGAATTGTACGTAGGTCTATATGTTGAATCGCATAGGTCTTTTCCAAGCCGTGCGAATAGACCTCGGAAGAATGCTCAGGAAAAAGGGAGCGCAAATTGCTTTCTGATTGTTTTGTTGCCACGGTTCGTACTGCCTTATCAATTTTTTTTCAGACGCCACAAAGCAATTTCATCAGAGATCTCATCTATAAGCAACGTAGAGGAAAGCTCTTTAGGGAACTGATTTAGGATAGCTTCAAAGATTTCTCTCATTTCATTGGCTGCTTGCAGCTTCTCTGCCACAAGAGATTCTCCATTTAAATAGCCTTCATCTAATCGCTTGGCGAGTTCTGGCCACTCAAGGATTACCTCCACCAAAAATTCAATAGGATAATGTGGCTGGATCAATGACAAACTTAACATCGCAGCGAAGAGATAGATGCCCGGATCGTCGAGCGTTGCAGCACAGATGGAATCAATTTTCCACTCCCAATTTAACAGCTGCAAAAGGTGCAGCTGCTGTATCCAAAGTAAACCCTGCTCTCGCTGTCCAGTGAGATCAGTAATTAAACGATGTAAAATTTTGAGATGCAACGTAAAGAGGGCTAACTCCGGATGGTCCGGAATCAACCGATTGAGCGCTTCAAATAGCTCATCCAAAGCCTCTTCATGTCCCTCTAAAATCTGCTCAGTCTCTAATCGCAATCGAATTAGACGCTTTTCTAAATCAAACAGCACCCTCTGATTTGCCGAGCCTCCTTGTGCCATTCGATCCTCTTCGTTAATAACCTCTGCAAGCTTGCCTCGCATCTCTTTCAAAAGGTCGGAATGGATCTCCGTATCAAAATTCTCGCAAGCAGCTTCTAACTGAAACTCCTCAGCCAGACCTAATGGAATCTCACGTAATAGCGCCTGGTTTTCTCGATTCAGCCAGCGGCAATATTCTAACCATCCTAAGGCATTATGCAGGCGGGAAAGAGCATGCGTCTGACGGCGCGTCTGATCTAGCCTCACATCTAATAGCACATGCGGCAGATGCAAATGTGCAATTTGAACCTTTTTTGCCTCTTCCAGACGGCTTAATATCTGCTGTTGACGCGTTAACTCTCCCCAGCTCCTCTCCGCCGCTCCCCCATGCAGAAGCAGTAAGCGCCGCTCTGGTTCTTCGGATAAAGGGCTATAAGCTAAAAGGTTTTTCCAGATAGACTGAAGAATAGGTGTTTGAACGAGATAAATGGGATGCGTCGAGCTACCTGCCGCAACTCCCCAAGGGGTTACTTGCCATAAACATTTATGCCGACCCAATTGAATTGTTTCTTCTTCCACAATCACCTCTCTAAAATTCTAGCTCTCAACCTAACGGCATGATATATATAACGAATTTATGAATCAGCACTAGCAGACCTTGCATGAAGAAAAGGGAGTCACAGGTGAGCGACGAGCATTCTGATTTAACCATATCAGCAACTGAAGATCAAGAGCATCTCTGGAATGAACTTATTAATCACTCAGCAGCTCCATCTCCTAAAGAGGTGATCGCCCTTGAGCAGCTTCTAATTCATAAAGCACCTACCCGCAGCTTAGAAAAAATTGGATCTCAGCTTACTCTAGCGCACCTTTTGGCCTTAGCAGAGCGATGGGAAAATCCCGATGTAGCAGAAAAATGGGAGGGAAAGCTCTCCTCTCTTCTCGTCGGATTACCGCATGCCCTAATGCGCCAATTTTTATTAGCGGCTACTCCACAGCAACTTAAACCATTCCTCTCGGAAACCTCTGGAGAGCCCCTGCTTCACCAGCTCAATTTGACAGTTCACGAAGAGGAGCATCGTTTAGAAGAAATTGCCCGTGAAACCCTTGCTACAGAAGAGGCTATTTTAACGCTCGACTTCACCCATGCAACATATGCTCAAATCTCTTTAATCTTTCAGCGCCTTGCATCTTTAAGCGACCTATGTCGCGAGAGTATGCAGTTGTTAGAAAAAGCCTTACTATTAGCTTGGAATTGCCCCAGAAGAGATTTAATTGAACGACTCAGCACTCTCAAAGAGCGTTTCCAACGTTATGACAGCCAGATGGTTGGCGCTCCGGCGCGTGAAAGCAAGCCTGCTTCTGGTCTCTACTTCGCTCTGCAGCAGCAGTTTGACCGAGTCTATCATTCAGCCAGCCAGCCGATGCAAATTGATGCTTTACACGACGACGAACCAGCTATCGAAGCGTTAGCAAAATTTTCTATTTGGTATCTAGAGGATTACTATGCGATCGGACTGCTTCCCTCTCTTCATTCGTTAGAAGAGCTTAATCAGCAGCTCAAGAAGCTCTCTAAAGAAGAGCGCAGTGCATATCGCTCATCCAAATTTATGGAAGCCAAACAGACGTTAGAATCTGCTGGCTTATCCACAGTGAAAGATTTAAAACGTTCCCATATTTTTTCTGCTGCTGCCCTAAAAGATTACCTCCGCTCGAGCGGAGGCTAATCGATTCGTTGCTAACGCACAGCTTGGTTGAGCTGCTCCATCAACGCTTGATAGACCTGGTCTGGCTTCTCTTCGCCATTGACCTCTCTAAGGACGCCTCTCTGCCGATAAAAGTCAATTAAAGGAGCTGTCTGCTCGTGGTAGACTTTTAGACGATTTGCAATCACTTCGGGATTGTCATCGGAACGCTGGTAGAGTGGGCCGCCACACTTATCACACACATCATCAACAGAAGGCGGAGAAAACGTTTTATGATGGATATGACCGCAATTTTTGCATAGCAAACGTCCAGAAGCGCGTTCAACAATTAGAGCATCACGAACATTCAGATTGAGAACAATCACTTGAGCGTTTTGCTTTTCTAGCATCTTTTCAATGGCTTCGGCTTGAACAATTGTTCTAGGAACGCCATCTAGCAGATAGCCTTTTGCCGCGTCAGGACGGGAAACTCTCTCTTCTAAGACACGGATTGTCAATTCGTCCGGAGTCAACTTACCCGCTTCGATGTAGGATTTAATCTCTTTTCCCAATGGCGTATCCAAACGAATCTGCTCACGGAAAAGATCTCCTGTAGAGATATGGGGGATATTGAGCTCTTTAGATAATCTCACAGCCTGTGTCCCTTTGCCAGATCCGGGAGGCCCTAGGAGAATAATCACTTTTTTCTGTGGAGCATTTGTATCGGCTGACAGCATACCTGTAAGACCTAAGCAAACGCTAGCGAACATTGCAGTACATAGTAAATACCAGGGACACATATCTCTTCCTTAAATCATTCAAGTTAAATGGGACAATATGGAATTAGAACGCGCGGTAAGTCTTTACTATAGGCTAAGGAAAATGTGGAGTGCGGCGGCGAGTGGCCGCGTTTTTGGTAGCCTAGGAGTTTAGTAAAGGTTTAAAAAAAATATTTTTTAAAAATTATAGGATAGAATCAA
>CAZZJE010000250.1:0-4464 GCA_964654295.1 uncultured bacterium
TTGTGTCGGCCTCTTCGAGGCCTAACAAAACAATCGGTTACTAAATTTCCTCCGTGTAACTTGAATTTTGCAATTACCTCTATAGAGGCCCAAAGGGCCGATACAATGGTTTCCGCCCAAACCTAAAGGACTGGGTTTCCATCTCGTCAAATTGGATGAAAAATCTCCTTGATATCAACTATTTTTTTATGAATTCTTTGCATGACTATTCGATGCAGAGTTTGACAGGAAAGATTTGACTAGTTATGAAAAAGTGTCAAGAAAAGTTAGCTCGATGACAACGTTATACCAGTTGATTGAACGTAACATGGCAGATAATAAGCGAGACTCAGGGTCTTATTCATATGAATCCCCCTTGGTCAAAAATGTTGAGACAGATTACTACATTGATCGGTTTGATCGACACAAACTCGTCAATGGGATCCCGCGTCATATCTTGCTCATTTTGAGCTGCATCGCTCTCTGCTTTGCTGCTACCCTATACATGACCTACAACTACTTAACGACCTATCAAGCGGAAGCGGTTGTCATCTTTCAGGAAGATCGAGATGCAAAACCTCTCTTCGGCAACTACACGCTCTCAAAAGTGACTCTTCCTACTGTCCTAGACATCATCAAGCTACCATCAAACTTCCAAGCCGTTAAATCCATTTTAGGCCTAGACCTTGACCCTAAAGTGATTGAAGGAATGGTTTATATTCCTGTTCCACGCAGTGAATCCAATTTAATTTCTATTACTGCCAGAGCCGACAATCCCAATTTAGCCATTGATATTGCTAATGCTCTAGCTCGTGTAGCGGTGAAGAGCAGCCAAGATTTTGTGCAAAAGCAGCTCTCTGCTGTCCTAGACAACTTCAAAAACCAACTTGACGGAACGCGACAGAAGCTATCGATTCAGCTACGTGAAATCGAAGATTTTAAGAAGAAGTATCAATATTTTGAGATGACGGCCGATTACGCCTCGCTTCTCACCGACGTCGCACAAACGAGAGCTCGTTTGCAAGAAGCGGAGCTTAACTATAATCGCATGCTCGTCGAATATGAAAACTTGCGTCGCGAAGTAGCGACGATGCCCGATCTGATTCCTCTGCCAACAGAGGCTGCAGTTAATCCATACCAAGCTCGCATCGACAACTTAGAGACAGCGATCAATGCAGCCAAAGAGCGCTACTCTAGCAATAACCCTAAGTTACTTGCCTTAGAGCGCGAGTTGAATGTTATCAAAGAGCGTGCTAAGAGCCAAACTGTTGGCGAAACGCATCAAATGATCAACAATGAAACTAAAGAGAAGCTGGAGATTGAACTGATCCGCATGCAAGGTAAGGTGCGTTCTGCTCAAAAAGCCAAAGACTCCTTAAAAACGAGATTAGCGCAATATGACCAGCAGCTGCAAGGCCTGCCAGCTCAACAGGTTGACTTTGCCCGCCTACTCAGTAACAAAGCCTTAACCGAAGAGCGCATCCGCTACTTAACAGAGGGACTTGAAACTCTGCAGCTGATGATCAATGTCCCTAGAGGCAGCTTAGAACTCTATCAGATTGCGGATAAAGCAAAGCCCTACAAAGATTCGATCTTTGTCCGACTCCTTCCCGTCTTAGGTCTAATTGCCGGCTCTCTCCTAGGGATCGGACTTGCCCTGCTCCTTGAAATGCGAGACAAACATATCTGGACACCCAGACAGGTTGCAATCAACTACTCTATTCCCTACTGGACGACGATCCCTGAATTCAACCTCTTCAATCCAAGCAATGGCGAAGACAAAACGCTCTATTTCACCCGTAGCATTGCAGAGCGCCTGGAAAAAGCGTTTCCTAATCAGCGCCCACACTCTGTCGCCATCACAAGCTCTACATCTAAAGAGGGTAAAAGCGCTTTAAGCTACTACCTCGCACTCTACTATCATCGCGTCGGTAAGCGTGTTCTGCTGATCGAAGGAGACTATCGGCCAAATATCTTTACACAAACGCTTCCCTTTTCGGCTCTACCGTTAGAAGAGTATTTAAAAGGCAACTATCCTCCCGAGTACACCATTGAGCATGGAGAGATTGACCGCATCCGCCTGACTCAGAAAACACCCTATATGAAAGAGCTCATCAAATCGGAAAAGATGAGAAATTTAAAGGAGACTTTAGCTAAGGAGTATGATCTGATTGTTATCGATGCTCCCGGAATTATCGACGACGATTATAGCGCCAATCTGGTTGCGACAGCTCAAGTTCTTCTCTTTTTGATCGGATCTAAAAAAATTGAAAAGCCATTAATTGATGAGAGTTTAAATGAACTGCAGACTTTAGGAATTATCCCTGCAGGCATTCTCTTAAACCGCGTATTGAGTATTTACATCGAAGATCAGCGCATTAAGATGGAGCTCCGCCGCAATAGGCATCGCTGGATAAAACATTGGTTCTTTAAAGAGAACCCAGTCACGGAACGAGGCGAAGAGCCATGAGATCTCGCTACATCTACTTTCTTTGCCAGCTCTTTCTCCTTGCTACAGCGCTCACTGGCTGCTGCTGGCCATTTTATGCGCGTGTCAAATGCCCACCCGGATGTATTGACGCCAGACGCCCGCAAGTCATGGTAGAAAAAGATTACTATGCCCTAGATTTTGATTGGCGCTGCCCGGCCCCTGAAGAGTATCGCGAACAAAATACAGAAAGACCCTGCAGTGAAGAGACGAACTCCAAACTCAATACATGCTGCCGAGATGAAGACTTCGATGGCACATCCTGTATTTTAGAGGTGTTAGATGGTCCTCTGAACGAGGCAAATTGCCTAGACATCCGCCGTCCCATCTACCGCCAGTTTAAAAGCTATCAGCGCGATGCAAACTGCTGTAACCCATGCAATCCTTGCAACCCCTGCTGTAAGCCTTGCTGCCCACAGATCTGCTGCAACTGTGGAATGTGCGAATGCGACTGCTGCTGTGGAAATGCCATCGCCCCCTACTATTTTGCTGTGGGTGACAAGATGACAATCGCTGTCGAAGGAGAAGATGAGACTTTTGCTGAAGAGGTCACTGTCGCTGCAGATGGAAACATTTATTACCTCTTTCTAAATGGCATTCCAGCAGTAGGCAGAAGTGTTGATGAGGTTTCAGAAGAGATCCGAAGCCATCTTAGTGCACTCTTCAAAGACCCTATTGTAACGATTTCTCCCCTCACTAGTTTAAACAGCACCTTTACCATTTTAGGAAGAGTCTTCAATCCAGGAATCTATCCAGTCCCCGGCCGCATTAAATTGCGCGAAGCCATTGCAGTCGCTGGAGGAATTATTCAGCGACAATTTGATGAAGAGAGCCCATACAACTCCTATGATCCACTGCCTCTAGCCAACTTGCAATGCTCTCTTCTCGTACGCAATGGCGAAAAAATCCCGGTCGATTTTTACAGTTTAATCTTTAGTGCCGACCAAACCAATAACGTCGATGTCTTGCCCGGTGACTATATCTATATTGCACCTGCCTATAATGAGCAGATCTTCGTCGTCGGCAACGTTTTCCGACCTCTGCGCATTCCTTTCCAGAGAGGGATGACATTGATGGAGGCATTGACGATTGCTGGAGGCTGGCCAGAAGGCTATCCACAAGCTGCTGACATCAATAACGTACTCGTATTGCGTGGACCGCTCCAGTGCCCTTGCGTGGTCTGTGTGAACATCAACCATATTATTAATGGAATTGGTAATAATGTCATTCTCATGCCTGGCGACATCATTTTTGTTCCAAACAAAACATTGCGCTTTGGCCGTGAGCTTGTATTAATGGCAATCAACACTTTTGTTCAATCGTTTGCTACATCTGCTGGAAGCTATTATGCACAAACCTACTGGTTCAACCCATCCTTTAACTCCTCCGGCGATTCAGATAATGATTAATCATCTGAAGAGATGGATTTTAGGTAGCTGCGCCCTTCTGCTCATCGCAGCAGGGCCCTACCCGATTCCCACGGAAAAATATAGCCGCCCGCAGTGGGAAACGTACCCTTCTATTATGAAGGGAGCTGAAGCATCGGATGTGCAAATTGAATCCTATTATGACTATGACCGTCCCTCTCAACAGACAGCTAAGCAAGCAATAGCCCCCGAAGAGGATGAGTCCATAGAGCCGATTCCTCAAGCTGCTCAAATTGACCGCTCGGCGCCTCGAGGGCCTCTCTACAAACTATCGCCAGGAGATAAGCTATTGATTAGCATCTATGGCGAAGATCATAGCATACGAGCTGTCGATATTACCGCCTCGGGTACCCTCTCCTATCTAAGTGTCAATGGACTGCCTGTTAATGGAAAAACGATTCCAGAACTGCGGGACATCTTAGAAAGAGAACTTAGCAAATATTATCGGGAGCCGATTGTTAATATCACTCTCATTGGTACAACTGGTCGCTTTTTTACCATCTTTGGCGAAGTGCAGACTCCCGGTCGCTTACCGATGCTAGGCGATACCACTTTGCTGCAAGCAATTGC
>CAZZJE010000251.1:0-4458 GCA_964654295.1 uncultured bacterium
GAAGTTGATCTCGAGCGTGAAATTGAGCTCCAAGAATGGCTTTAAGATAGCCATGATCGCCTGGCTGAAAAAAGTTTGGAAACTCTTCCAAAAGCTTCGACCCAAGCTGTTCTCCTGTTAGTGTCTCCTCCAGGAGAAGATCCAATTTCGGAGAATCTTCAATAACAGGAAGATGCTTGTCCACTTCCTCTTGTTTAAATCCTTTGACAACCCATTCCAGTCCCTCTAAATCCAATTCTTTTGCATGCATCAGCTGAGAAATTGATGTGACGAGTAAGTTTTTCTTTCTCTGGGTCTCATCACAAGGGCTTCCATAGGCGGACCTTAAAAAAGCGCGAACAAAGCTAAGCTCTTTGTCACGATTTGCCCCTTCTGGAATTAGTTTTGCTAATTCGTCATTCACAGCTGTTACGATATTCCTGAAAGGAATTTCGCAATAAATAGAAAATTCATCCTGAATACGCTTTCTCACGATGTCAGGCAGCCATTCTTTCACTGTTAGATCGTGATCAAGCTCATTAAACGCTTTATAAACGGCCAAGGCTACTTCATCGCTCCAACCAAGTTCATCACTATGTTTCCAATCTTCAACTTTGTCATAACGAAATCCTTGAAATGCAGCACATAGCCATTTACTGAGGAAATGTTCAAGGTTTGGCTTTATTGGAATGAGATTGGGGAAAAGAGCGATAAAACGCTCCCTTTTTCTCCGGCCTTCTAGTCTAGGTATTCGCTTCTCTATGGCCTGTATGATCGCTAGAGGCAAACTTTTTAAGTCAGGCCGTGTAGCTGCGAGCTTGAGAACATCATCTCCAAGTAGCATCCGATGCAGCTTACTTAAGCTTTTTCGATGCGATGACAACCAGAGATCAACATGTTTAAAATATGGATCCAAGCTTGTTTGATTTATAATCGGCACATTTTTTGCCAACCACGCAAAGAAAGGGGGACAGTAAACTAAATCTACAGGGCAAAGCTTGTTCAATATCAAGAAAAATCTCTGTTGCCAAAAAGCTCTGATCGCCTCTTTTTGTGTTTCGTCTGCTGTCTCTTCAAAATTGTTTAAAATAGCTTTCTGATGCGCTGTCTGATCTAAAGGATGTTCACTACATTCTGTAATAGTTTTTCCATGGACTATGCAAAAACGAACAAACTGTTCCAGCTCCTCTTTTGTCAAAGCATTTGGATCAGGTTTTGCTAACTGAAAGGCATGAAATTTTAACCATCTCTCATCATCTGTTAACTCTTTTTTATCGAGAGTAAAAAAATTCGTCAGGATCTTTTCAAAGAGGGGGGTAAACTGCTGGTCGCCAAGATGTTTCGTCAGCTCTGTGATTAACCTAGATTGACCGTGTGAATGCTCCTTTTTCAACATCTCGAAAAGTGTGTCTCGATCCTCTTCATGATGACATGCGCTATTCAGGAGTATTTCAAACGCTGTTTTTTCTGTGTCTTTGATCTTTTTCAGAGGTTTTGTAAAGAGATTGGCCGTCCCATTGATCCCATCCCTATTTATCTCATCAATCGCTTGGCATAAACTGAGCGTTGTTTTGTCAATTTGTCCTTCATCTACAGTTTTAAGTTTTGGAAAATAGGGCTTTGTCAATTTTTTAATGCAGGCAAGGAGGCGCTGTTTTTTCTCTCTTGGGCAATCAACCGCTTTTAAAAAAACAGGAAGGGCTTTAAAAAATGTGTGTTTATGTAGCAAGAGGGGGTAACGCTTTTGGCTATCCGGGTTTAAATAGCCCTGAAAGGCTTTATTTATAAAAAAATCAGTGGCGGTTTTAAAAAAAAGGTGCTGCTCCTCTGAAGACAATGCGATTTGACCCGCAGCAAATTTCATAATAGAGTCATATGGACTATAGGGGTCAAAGTAAGATCGTGTAACCATGATGCCATTTAAATGAGTTCATCTTTAATCGTTAATTTTAATTTGAAAACCTTCTAAAATGTAATTCAAACTGGTTAACATCTGTTGATAGATCTCTATTTTGCCATAATGAGCAAATGATTGTTCGATCTGTTCTCTCTTAAAATCTTTTATCAAGCTTTCAAGCTGTGCTGATGTGACGCCTATTTTTTGAATAAGTTGATAGAGAGTGTTTTGAGAGATTGTTTTGCAATCGTCTGTCAAAAAAATCAGGATAAGAAGATCTTTAACAAACTGTCGCTCACTCTCATAATGCCGCCATATAGCCAAAGTTTTTTGTTGCTCTGCATAGCTCTGGCAACCAAACCTTTTCATACTGGACAAGCCTCGATCCATCAGGTTTTCTAGGTAACCCACAGGGAGATAGCCTTTCATTGTTTCAAAAGCAGTTTTGAAATTTTCTTGCGTCAAAAGTTGCGGCAAATTTTCATCATAGCAAATTTTTTCAAAGCTCTTCCAATCTTCCTCGGCAAATTCGATCATCCAATGGGCTAAAATGTTTCTTGTACAAAATACAGTGCTATCTGAGCGAACTAATTTAGGTAGCCATATTTTGAAGAAGCGTCGCACAATATCTGTCGTTTCATTTTCGATAGCCTCTCTAAATTGTTTGACTTGGGGTTTGTTTAGGTAGTCATCAATCATATGTGTGAGACAATTGGTACCATACCAGTTTTTTATCGTAATCTCTAAAGATTGATAGATCAAATGGCATAAATCTATCCCTTTTACTTGCTCTTTCATCCATGCAATCCCTTTTTCATCTCTACAAAATAGGGCAATGCGTGCAAAGCTATCTTTAGGGATATTGGAGTAGGGAGGAGAGATCCTTTTTAAGTCAACTGCTTTACCTTGAGCGTGAAATAGAGCTCCTAGAATAGCTTTAAGATAGCCGTGATCTACTGGCTGAAAAAAACTTGAATGTTCTTCTAAAAGTTTCGATCCAATCTTTTCTCCTGCTAGCGTCTCTTCTAAGATCGCATTCAATCTCGGAGAATCAGAACTATCTGGAAGATGCTTGCCCACTTCCGCTTCTTTAAATGCTTTGACAACCCATTCAAGTCCTTGTAAATCCAATCCCTTTGCCAGATGGGAAAATATTGTTACGCGTAAATTTTTTTTGCTTAAACGCTCTTTTTTAGTGCCTCCATAGAGACTTCTTAAAAGAACGCGGACAAACCTAAGCTCTTTGTCACGATTGTCTCCTTCAGGAATTATTTTTGTTAATTCGAAGGTCACAGCGACTACAATACGTCTAAAAGGGATTTCGCAATAACGGGCGAATTTGTTTTGAATACGCTTTTTTACGACATCTGGCAGCCATTCACGCACTATCAGATTGTTGTCAAGATTGCTAAAAGCTTGATGAACCGCTAAAGCGATTTCATCACTCCAGCCTAATTCATCACTGCGTTTCCAATCCTCAACTTTGTCATAACCAAATCCTTGAAATGCAGCACATAACCATTGACTGAAAAACTCTCCAAGATTTGATTTCATTGGAATGAGGTTGGGGAAAAGAGCGATAAAATGCTCTTTTTTTCGCTCTCCTTCAAGCTTACGATTTTGCTTTTCTATCACCAGAATGATCTTTAGCCGTATATTTTTTAAATCGGGTCGTTTAGAAGCAAGTTCTAATACATCATGATCTCGTAGTCTTCGATGCAGCTTACTTAAGCTTTCTTCCCTATACGTCCCCGAGCAAATACATAACTTTTTAAATTCTCCGTCCAAACTCGTCCAATGTTCGTCGCTAATTGGAACATGTTTTGCCAACCAAGCAAACAAAGAGTGATTGTAAATTAGGTTCACAGGACAGAGCTTGTCCAGTGCCAAAAAAAAATTCTTTTGCCAAAAAGCATTGATCGCTTGCTTTTGCGTTTGGTCTGCTGTCTCTTCTAAACTGTTTAAAACAGCTTCCCAATGTTTTGTCTTTTCTAAAATATGTGTAATGCACTCCGAAACTGTTTTTCCGTGGCTTATACAGAAACGAACAAACTGTTCTAGCTCTTCCCTTGTCAAGCCGCTCAAGTCGGGTTTTACTAACTGAAGAGCATGGGTTCTTAGTTCTCTTCGCTGGTCGTTTGACAACTCTTTTTCATTGAGAATAAAAAATTCCGTTGGGATCTTTGCAAAGAAGGGGGCAAGCTGCTGGTTGCCAAGATGTTTTGTCAGCTCTGTAATCAGCCTATTTTGACCGCATGCATGCTCTTGCTTCAACATCTCAAGAAGTGTGTTTTGGTCTTCTTCGTGATAACAGGCACTGTCTAAAAGCGTTTCAAATGCCGTTTTTTCTGTGTCTTTTATCTTTTTCAGCGGTTTTGTATAGATTTTGGCTGTTTCACTGATTCCGCCTCTATTTATCTCACTAATCGCATCGCGTAAACTGCTTGTTGCTTCATCAATTTGTCCTTCATCTCCAATCTTAAATTTTGGAAAAAAAGGCTTTGTCACGCTTTTGATGCAAGCAAGAAGGCGCTGTTTTTTCTCATTCGAACAATCCATGCTTTTTAAAAAAACAGGAAGAG
>CAZZJE010000252.1:0-3770 GCA_964654295.1 uncultured bacterium
ACAAATCGCAGGTCGTGCGGGAAGGCATGGAAAGTTTGAATGTGGTTATGTTGGTGCTATCAACAAGTCGGATCTCACTTTCGTTAGTCAGCATATCGATTCGCAGCAAGTCCATTTGTTGGAATCTTGTGTTGTCAGACCCACCGAAACACAACTTTCATTACTTCGTGAACAAATTGGATGTGGAAGTATAAAAAGCACACTTTCCTTATTCGCTCAGCTGAGCCAACCTAAGTCCATTCTCATTTGCTCCGATTTGACGGAGATGTTGAAATTAGCGCAGCAAATTGAAACGAGGACCCAACTCAAAAATCTTTCCTTTTCTGATAAATACATATTTATTACCGCTCCCATCTCTTCAACGGAAATGTTAATCGAAATTTATCTTTCATGGCTTACTTCTTATTCTAAAGGAATTCCAGTCACCTTTCAAAAAGGTGCTTTCAGTCAATTTCCTCGACATTCCAGCACCAATGATGACAGTATTTTAAATGAAGCGGAAAACTGCGTAAAGACGCTGGTGCTCTATCATTGGCTTGCTAGGAAGAAGTCGGAGCACTTTCCTAGTTTAATAATTTGTGAAGAGCTGCGCGAACAGGTCAATACCTTTATTGAGAACTCCCTCAAAAAGAAAGGACTCCACAGGAAGTGTCCCTCCTGTTCCATGAAGCTGCCAGTTCACCATGCGCATAAGATTTGTGATAAGTGTTTTCGCAATAAACGAAATGATGACTTATGGTTTGATTAAGCAATTGCATCACTCATGCATTCTTGTAATAAGGCGCATTCAATTAAAAGAGCACACCAGGCGCTCTTTTGCCTCGGTTAGCTATTAATCTTAAAATTAAGAGAGCCAAGTGGATGTGTGAATATGAATTCGGTGACCCTTCCATCATCGTCTATTCTGAATTGAATATAGTGCTCTGGCAGCCCTTTTAAATTAAATTTTAATCTCTTGTCTGGAACCAATTCGGTTTCTCCACCCATGCCTGGACTTATCAGAAATAACTTATTATTTCTTAATGAGACTTCAACTGATAAAGGCTTATCTCCAAAAACGCCTTCAAATTGCTTTAGATACTCTGGTGAAAAAAGATCATTGTCGGCCTTCTTTTTAAAAATGATAGGCTTCACAGTTTGGTCCAATGGTACAGAAAGTTCGCAGATATCACCGGAAGTATTGTTTGCAAATGAGAATATTATCGTACTTTTATCAAGGAGAGCTTCATCTATTTTTCCGTTGAAGATGTCGTAGCATTTGCAGCTAAGGGACGCGACCATTTCGCCATAGGTAGCAAATAGCTGATCATTTTCTAGTTTAACCTGTATTATTCCATAAGCAGGGTGCTCATAATGCCCAACATAATCTTCTAACTTATGTGCTGCGGGCGTGGAAATTGGCTCATTATTCCCATTGGGAATTTCTTGTTGAGCTTTCTTGATCTGTTCTCGTTGACTTTTTGATTTTTCAGTCCAGTCGACATTAGTCTCTTCAAGAAGTTTATCAATGATTGTGTTTGTAATACAAGAAACAGCAAATGCGCCGTCGCTGCTGCTATTTGTTAAAACGACAACCCCTATTTTTTCTTGAGGAAGCAACGAAACTTGGGAGATAAAACCATCGATTCCTCCACCATGGTGAAGGTAATAACGTCCTCTATAAAATCCAGTGCACCAGCCAAGTCCATACCCAAAATTATAGACTTCTTCATCGGGAGTTGAGAGCACCATAGGCATTTGAATCGTATGCATCTCTTGCAAGGTTTCTTTGTAAATAAAATGCTTGTCAAAGAGGGTTCCATCAGAAAGTTGTAATTGAATCCACTTTACCATATCTGATACGCTAGAATTGATTGCTCCAGCTGGGGCGCAAGCATGTATACTGCGAAATGGAATAGCTTTAATTTCTCCAGCTTTTTCGGCATACGGAATGGAGAAATCTTCATTTTTTTGAGATTCTTTAACTGAGCTGTTTGAATTCAACATAGCTAACGGATTAAAAATTCTTGAGGATAGGGCTTCCTCATATGTTTGTGCGGTTACTTTTTCGATTAGAATTCCAGCTACGGTATACATCAGGTTGTTGTATTGAAATTTTTCACGAAGCTTACAAGCTGGTTCAAGATGTTGCAAAGATTTGATAATGTCTGATCTAGCAAATTCTGGGTTGAACCATAACAAATCATGACGGGCAAGCCCTGTTCGGTGAGCAACTAAATCTCTAATCGTTGTATGGTGTGTAGAATATTGATCCATCAATCGAAACTCAGGAATATGGCTAATGACTGGATCATCCCAGCTAAGTTTTCCTTAGGTCTTTCGACTTCGGATGAGTTGGCTAGCTTAAGTACTTCCTTTCTAGTATCCTCTCAGCTTGGCTGAGAATGTTTATCATAATATCGTGGCGCACGTCAAAAGCGTAATCGTCTTTCATAGACAATTTTGCTTCTGATTTTATCTTTTCGGGCAGGCTCTTATCAAAATTTGTCTGAGTAAGCATCGTCTTTTCATAGGTCTTATTGCTGATCTGATTCATTAAAACACGATAAGTCCAACCATGCCTTTTAGACATCCTAATATAGAATTCACGCTCGAGAGGATCCTTGCATTTTTCTAAGATAACTACATTGTGAGTCCAACTAATTTCTGCAGTCATTGCCTGCAGTTTTGCATTGCCCTCGTAAGATAGATAAAACTCTCTCATATTCCAAAGGTTACGAGCTGAAAATCCTCGCATTCCCGGAAAAGAATGTTGAAGGTCTTTAGCCAGTTGTTCAACAATCGAATCTCCCCATTCTGCAGTTTTTTGTTGTTCGTAGATAGTTTGGCCTATACCTCTATAAGTAGAAATTAGCGACTGATTAACAGCAGAAATCGCTTTCAACTGAGCTGTTTGAATTAAATTCTTTAGATTATCTAAGACCTCAACATAATCAGAAGGTAAAGTTATTTTTAAATCTGATTTTTTTTGCGAGAGCTTTTTTTTTTAGGTTCAACCATCTGTGACTCACTTCTGCTTTTTTGCAATCATAAGAATGCGTTCGGTTTTACTTTCTACGAATTTTGATCCGTCTGTTCCGCATGTGTCCATTACCCTAAACCCGTTTCTTTCAAGCATTTCATTGAGTTGTTTGGCAGTATAAACCTGTAAGGTCTGGGAAGCTCTAGATATTTTCGGTTTCTCAGAACCTTTCTGCTTATAATAGGTATCAAAAGATGCCAAAATACCGTCTTCATTGATCGTGCTATACTGAATTTCACGCACTTTGGTATCTCCAACAATTTCTTGCCAATCAATTGTCAGAGTGGTGATGTTATTGCCATGCATCAAAAAACTTAAGTTGTTGATATCAAATATATAGAGACCGCCATCTTTTAGATTGCTGGCGATATTTCGCATAGCTTCTTCAAAATCAAGTTTTGTTAAATGACCGACAGCATTAAATATTGTGATCACTGCATCAAATTTTCCCACTTGTAAAGTGCGCATGTCGCCTTTAAGGAACTTCAGGGCTAGTTTTTCTTTCTGGGCTTTGCTTCTTGCTACTTTTAGCATTTTTGAATTGATATCAGCTCCAACGACCTCATAGCCGCACTTTGTGAGCCAGAAAACTTGTGAACCAGTTCCACAAGTCAAATCAAGAACAGTTTTAACCCCATGTTTTTTGAGAATGGTCTCTATCAGTTGATTAATTGGCTTAGAATTAGTTTCGTTAAATGCATCATAGCTCTCAGCCTCTTTATTATAGTGTGAGGGCTTGGCACTGCTA
>CAZZJE010000252.1:3780-4449 GCA_964654295.1 uncultured bacterium
CGTATACATCAGGTTGTACCTGGTTTCGCTCGGTTGGGAATCTTCTCTGAAAGCATTTCATGAAAATAGCGACGCACATAGGGGAAAATATTGCCCTTCATTTTATCAAGTTCCTGCCCTTAGCTCGTACGAACGCAGATACCCACTAAGTTTATTTCTGGCCTTTCTATTGCAATTTTTAGCATTTTAAATCCTTTTTCATATAGTAACGACAGTGTCCCTTTGGGGCATTTTCTAAAGTGCCAAAAATAAAATATCCCTGTTTTAGATAAAAATCTTTCGCTTGAAAATCAAAGGTGTCGAGGTGAGCAATATGACATTTATGATTCTTAGCTATTTGCTCTACATATTGAAGCAGCTGAGAAGCAATACTTTGATGTCTATATCTTTCAAAAACAAATATTAGTTCGATTTCTAGAATTCCCCAATTGACACGTTTAGCCTGTATCCCACCCAATAATTCTCCCTGTTGATTCTTGGCAGAAAAATCCAACCTAAAAATTTCTGCACGTGGCAGTTGAGAGACAACGGAGATATTATAATCGGTTATCTCATGGTCCAAAACTTCAAGTTCTTCTGTTGATGCTGGTTGAATATAGATAGTTAAATCATTGTCTACCTCAATAAGAGGAGGAGTTGTGGTTTCTACCCAACTTCTTAGATCTAAAC
>CAZZJE010000253.1:0-4448 GCA_964654295.1 uncultured bacterium
ATGCTCAAGCCTTCCACATCGCGTTCTACGACTTTTTCGAGTAGATGGTCGGCACGGAAACGTCCCTTACAAGATTTGCAGTCAATCATTGCGTCGTTAAAGCCTTCAACGTGGCCAGAAGCCATCCATACTCTAGGATGCAATAAGATCGGGCCATCCATTCCAACCATATCTTCTCGTACCCTGACAAAGCGACGCCACCAGAGCTCTTTGACAATCCGTTTGAGCTCGGCGCCATAGGGTCCATAACTATAGGTGTTGGCAAAGCCACCGTAGATTTCAGAACCGGGATAGATCCATCCACGTCGCTTACATAAGGCGACAATCGGTTTTAAACTATCTAGTTTTTGCTGCTCTTCTTCCTGCATCGTTTCCTGCATTGCTCTCATGTTCTCCTGTTTCTAAAAGAAAAAAATAGATTACTCTGAATTCATGTTTTTGTCGTTGAAATTCAGTGAAATGATTCTAATCTTTAGTTTTTCAAAACAATGTTTAGATAGCTATTATAGCAGCCAACTTTTTTATTTTGAAAACGGTTTTAACTATAAGGTGGAGAACTTTAAAGTCTTACCTATTAAAAACCTTCGGAAGGAGGCTCAGGAGGGATTTTTTTGAGCATCTCCGAGATTGCCTGATCTAACCCTTTTTTCAACTCTTCACGATTCAAACTGGGAGGCGTATAATCTTGGAAATAGGCCTGCACCTCATAGTCTGTAGCAAGCAGGGGAGGGGAGACAAGCAGTGATGCCACACGTTCTAAGTAAAGTGCATAGGTGAGGGGACGAGCCAGATAGATCGTGCCATCTAAAGATTGAAAGAGAACTTTTTCTCCCTGCCGCTTTAAGGCAGTAACCTCCCAATCAATCGAAGATCCAAGTAGCAGATGCTCCCAATAAATCCGCCAGTGCCCATCTTCTCTCCAACTCCATTGGAATGCTTTAGCAACGTAAAGCTCATTTGGATTCTTTAAGTTAGTGATCAGAAAAACTGTATTAGGATCTACCGGATCAATAAATTGGCTTTGTGCTTGCATAAGGATTAAATAAAGGGGTTTGTTACATCAAACGACTCTTCTCTTTTTGAGTCAAAGGTTTGTCATTTTCTATTAAATTGCAACGTGTTAAATTCTTAGATCGAAACTTTTTTGGTGGACCATGTACTTTAAACACTCTCTTCTGATCTTCACTCTCTTTTTACTTTTCGTTCAAGATATTCAAGCAAAAGAGCGGTTGAGTCTTTCACGCCGAGAAAAGGAGATGGAGGCTCGCCATATCGATCGAAAAATAGAAAATAAACGTAAATTAAAAAGGCTCTACCAAAATTCTCAATGCCGCTCAGCCACCACCTTCTCTCCCGAACAAGAGACTCCCAACCCCTTTCTAGCTGCTACACGTATCGCAGAGATGCTACCTCCTAAAACTCCCCTACCCGCCATCGAACCAGCCATCCCGGACTCCTTTGTCATGGCTCGCGCTAAGCCACACCACACCTTAGATGATGGGATCTTTTGGGGAACGGCAGATGATACAGAGCACTATCTCTCCCAAAAAGAGATAAAGGGTCCTATTTTTCATCTCTACTGGAGCCGGACGGAGCGGCAACTGACGAAAGAGGGCTTTTTAAGAGAAGAGTCTCTGGCTGCGCAGATGAAAGAGGAGGGATTATCTGAGGTACATATCCAAAAATTAAGCTGGGGTGACTACCCCCTCTTAGCAATCTCTGCTTCCCATCCAACAAAAGGGGAGATTCGTAAAGTTTGGCTTGGGCTTAATCGACCCGATCAACGCGTGCTCATCATTGAATTGATCGCACCTTCGTCCGATGGCTCTTTTGTTGAACATGAACTCCTCGTTTGGGAACCCTTTTTGCGCGAAACAAAACCTTTATAGGTTAATCTTTAGCAGCTCCGAGGCATTCTTATAACAAACTCTCTCCTTGATCCGCTCTTCTAAAGGAGCTTTTTCAATAAATTGAGCTGCAACCTCCCACGACTCATAGGGATAGTCGACAGAAAAAATCACACGGTTTTCTCCCATCTCTTGCACTGCACATAACAGAGGTCCATTTGAACACACTCCAGAAGTTGTCACCCAGATGTTATTTTTAATGTATTCGGAAGGCTGCTTGCTTAAGTTAGCATGCTTCATCAACTTCCAACGGCTGTCAAAGCGCCATAACAAATAGGGAAGAGTCTCTCCCATATGTCCTAAAATCAGGCGTGTCTTTGGAAAACGTTCAAAAGTTCCTCCAAAAACCATGCGTAAGGCATGTGTTCCCGTATCGACTGTCCAGCCCCATAAAGCGCCTAATAGCTCTTTGTGGCCATTGTAAGCTTGGGAAGGTTGAAAGATAGTGCCTGGATGTAAATAAACAGGAACGTCTAAGGCTTCAACGCGTTCCCAAAAGGGGTAGTACAGCTCTTCGTCCAGATAGTGTCCTCCCGTCTGTCCATTAATCAGTCCTCCTACAAACTGCAGCTCTCGAACACAACGTTCTAACTCATCTGCAGCAGCTCTGGGATCTTGCATAGGAAGATGCGCAAACCCTCTAAAACGGGTCGGATGCCTCTGAATCTTTTCTGCTAAATAGTCGTTGACCTCGTGAGCCACTTGGATCGCAATTGCGATATCTGGTTCATCTTGGACGCCCGGACCTGTCAATGAGAGAACGAAAACGTCAATGCCAGCCTGATCCATAGCTGCAATACGCAACTCGCCAAGATCGAGAAGGCGATCTACAATGGATTGCCGTCGGGCTGCATCCAAGTTAACCAGCTCCTTCTCGGTATATTTAAGGCAACCTTGAGTGATAAAATGCTCTTCTAAGGCGATCTTCTTCATTGGATCCTCTGGCTTTGCCACACTAAAATAACTTTTGATGTAGCAAAGCTAAAGAGACATTTCAAGCGAAATTCGATAAATTTAATAGCCTAAAATCTGCCTTGCCAATCTACGGTTGGAACGCTGCGCATATAACATGCCGCCAATGACAAGAATTGGGTTGACGATGAAAAAAATAGCTCCACCTGTCAGAAAAGCTAAAGGAAGGATAAATAGACAATAGAGCAAAAAACTGCAGATTCCCCACAAGATATCTCCGCAATATACCTTGGCTGATCCTGGAATAAAAAAATTAATTAATCCAGCGATTAATAAACTCTTTTTTTGTGATTCAAACAATAGATTTTTGTTCATATTTTTATAACCATATCGACACTTAAGTGCATTTGTTTGTATTTAAATAATATTTTTACGGTTTAAATTTAACATTTTTTAAACAGGTTAACAAGAATAATTTGCATGCAAAAAAAACAGCTTTAATTTCGTTTATATGCTTTTGTCGAATGTGCTATATTAAGAGATTAGCAAAAAAATAATTAAATTTTTAAACATTCTGCACTCCAAAAGCTTTTACTGGATTCAACTTCTAATAGAATATTTGGACATTAATAGACAAAGATTGATCAATTTTCTAAAAGAAGAGGCCTCGTTTCGCTCAAAATGTGATGAGCAGCTGTTTTAGACATTGGAAAAAAAATGGAATCCTATTAAAAATTTCAGTTTGACTTAACGGAGACAAAAAAAGAGGAATTCCATGGCGAAAATACGGTTAACTTTTATAGCTTTGCTCCTACTCTTCTTTTGCTGTTTCCAAAATGATATCCGAGCGGATAACAATATCGTGATCAAATGGAATATGGAAACTCTCCTAGCCATCAAAGTCACCAATACTCCTCCTCCTATTGCTGCTAGAGCTCTTGCCATGGTTCACACAAGTATGTATGATGCCTGGTCAGCTTACGATCAGGTCGCTTCTAGCTCGATGCGAGGCACTGCTTTCAAACGACCTTCTTATGAGTGGACGGCTGCTAACAAGAAAAAAGCAATCAGCTTTGCAGCCTACAGAACCCTACTTGATCTCTTTCCAACAAGAGCAGCCTCTTTCACAGCCCTTTTAAACCAGCTCGGTTATAATGAAAATGAGGACAATATCGATCCTGCTACACCAGCTGGTCTTGGAAACTTCGCTGCTTATGACCTATTAAGCTTTCGCCTTCAGGATGGCTCTAACCAACTTGGCAATATGCCAAATAGTAATGGCACTCCCTATTCTGATTATACTGGCTATACACCCGTTAATAGTGCCACAGAGCTATCAGAACCTAGCCGATGGCAGCCACTTGCTATACCTGGAGGAGAACAAACTTTTTTAGTTCCCCAATGGGGACGAGTCTCTCCCTTTGCCTTAACCTCTGGATCCGAATTTCCTCTACCACACCCTGCTAGATATCCAAGCAAAGAATATACCCGCCAAGCCAAACAACTCATTGAACTTAGCGCTAATCTCGATGACACAACGAAGGCTATTGCAGAATATTGGGCAGATGGTACTGGCACAGTTACACCACCAGGACATTGGAATCTAATTGCTCAGTTTGTTTCGGCACG
>CAZZJE010000254.1:0-4426 GCA_964654295.1 uncultured bacterium
ATGATTGCGTTTAACCAAAGAAAAACTAGCATAAAAACGTCTAAACGATAGAGGCGACGACAAGTCGCCGCACTCCAAAAACAAAAATCTATTTTTTTTTACTCATTTTTATGGTTTTCTGTTCTAAAAACGGCAAAACTTTTATGGAAACAGACTATCAAGTTATTATTATTGGAGCAGGCCCTGCAGGAGCAGAATGCGCTCGTCAGCTAGCCCAGAAAAAGATTAAAACCCTTTTGATTGAAAAAGGCCGCTCCTTCGAAAGCAATAACTTCTCAAGTGCAGGTGCGCCCCTTGAAATTATGCACGATTTCAATCTGCCAACATCCCTGATCGGTAGCTACTGGAACCAATTAATGATCGCCAGCTCGCAAGATCGAAAGCGCTGGACATCAACTCATCCTTCCGGAGTCATTCTAGACTTTGCTAAGCTGCGCCATTTTTTGACAGAAGAGTTCTGCCGCTCTGGCGGGCAAGTGAAATTAGGCTGCTCCTATCAAAGCCATCTAATAAAGAACGAGTGCTGCCATCTCACATTCCGTGATTTAGAAAAGCGCCAGCTCTCTACAATCTCATCTCAACTTATTATCGATGCAACCGGCACAGAGCGTGTCGCAATCAACTCTGATGCTGTCACAGAACCTACTGGCGTGACCGCTACAGGCGTTGAATTTTTAGTTGAAGCTGAAGAGGAAGACTACCAAGCCTATGCTCAAACCCTTTCCCTTTTTATTGGCGCTCACTGGATGCCTCAAGGATACTCTTGGGTTTTCCCAATGCACCCCCCCTTTTTAAAAATTGGCGTCGCCCGCTACTTTGTCAAAGAGGAGGTTGTTCCTCACCATAAATCGATTCAATACTACATGGATGGAATGCTAGATAAAGCACTCAAACATCCGATTAAGAGCTTAGTTGACCGTCATGGAAAAACGTTGCGCTACACCTACCGACGCAGAGATCTGCATTATAAGGAGAGGGTCCTGGCCATCGGCGACGCAATCTCGACACTCAACCCAATGGCTGGAGAGGGTATCCGACACGCCATGCACTCAGCACGCTTTGCAGCAAGGGCTGCTCAAGCCTTCTTAAATGGAGATCAGGCGGCTTTTAATAATTTTAAAAGGGAGATGTCTCACTATTGCGGAATCCGCTGGCGTCGCAGTGAATTGCACATGCGTACCCTTTTTCGACAGCCAAACGATCAGAGAATTGAATCCATTCTATCGGCCTTTAAAAAGCTTTCAATGCCAGAAATGCTCGATTTTGCTTTTCACTATACTTGGAAAAGTTCTTTTAAGTTTTATCGTCATTTTATTTTAGCCGAACTTAAAAGAAGTATAAGTCCATCAAAAGCCTTCTCGTAACTCTAATTTCTTTATCATATCTTAAACTTATCCGCTTAGTATCTCATTTTTTAAAATTTTGTTAATTTCATTACTTTTTATTAAGAGTTTACCATGTCTCGTCCCTTACATATTGAAAAGCCATCTACTGAAAACGTGATGATTCCCTTTGTCGAGTTGGCTAAAGGTACTCCCTTTAAAGAGCCTGAGACATTAAGTAATGAAGAGAGCGGAAGACACTCAGAGCTTTTGAATCAATCTTGGTTAAAACAGCAAGACCGCTTATTACCTCCTCTACAAGACCAATCAAAAAATATAGACTCTCTATTTGCTGCCTTTTGCGGAGAGGCCTATTGCGTTGGAACAAACCTTGATAATTTATCTGTCAAAGATAGTCTCGACTTTTTATGCAATTATATTGAGCGAATTGTTAATGGCGAAGGACCTCAGGATCTTGCTCCATATATCCAAAACAACCCTGTCATGCGTCAACGATTAGAGACTTTCATTCAACAGGCAAGAGCAATGGCCGAAGTAGAAGACTTAATTGTTAGCGCACAAGCAGCTAGCGCATCCATAAGTGAAAGCGATCGGGAGCGATGCCTCCAAACTTTAGCTGAAACATTGAGCAGACGCTTAGCCGATCAAAAAGTCCTCTGGGTGCCTACCATGGTTCCTGGTGAAAGGGGATTAGAAGCACGCTTCTGCTATGTCGAACATAGCGGTAAAGTGACCTTCTTAGACACTCGTAACTTCTTCGAAAGGGTAATGGAAGGGACAGATGTCAACGTTAAATCAGTCGCTAAACGCGATATTGCTTCCAACGCAAGCATTAATGAGGCTTATGCAACACCTCTTCATCAAATTTATTCTGTTGATAAAGAGAGACTCCACCATCCCGACTTTTTTAGAGCCCTTTTAACGCCGCGTATGAAACATAAATGGGGACAGCCTGAGCATAATGTTGGGAAAAACTTCTTTTATACAGATCTAAAAAACTATTTAAAGGGCAAAATTAGCACTCCTTTTAAGCCAAGCAAATATCCTGAAGTAGAAAAAAAATCTCACCGTGGTCTATCTGGAATAGCTAAGGGGCTCAACTCCATCTTATACTTTACCCTTTGCGGAACATTTACTGACGGCAAGCAAGCCAAAGAGGGAAGGGATCTATATAAGCGCTTAAAATGGGAATGGCAGCTCTCTCTCTTTGCCAAGCAATCACTCAAGCTGAATGACTTATCTAAAATAGCAAAATTAGGAGCGGGTAAAAAAAGCAATGAGTTATCTCAAGAAGAGCTTCAGATTATTACCGACTCATTAAACGCGCTTAACCTGCTCCCCGAACGTATGAATGCTGCTGATGTCTTCAGCAATTGGGACAAAATATTTACAGGTATTATTACCGTAGGACAGGAACATTGTCGTTTAACCAACGATGTTTTGAAGAATTTAGAACGCGCAGCCCTCAAGCAGCCAGGCAGCCTCTCTATCTCAGCCGAAGATCGTAAACACCTCTACATAACGGCTGTTGAAGTAAGAGAGCTCTTGACAGAGATCACAACTTTTTTGAAAAAAGATCAGGTTCAAAATCAAGAAGCCCCTGTTGAGCCCAAAATAGTTAATTTGAACAACCACTCCGGGGATTTAAATATTCCAAAACGGGGTTCTGCAGGCTATAGTGATGACCTCATGCGTCATGCCATCTCCTCTTTGAGTCGCGAAGAGCAATACTTGCAATGCTCTCTACCGCTTTTAACACAATCTGCACAGATAGAAAATTTCTTAAATGAAATTCAGAATCGTTTATCTCGTTTCTATTCATATAGTGGCAAAGCCGAACTGGAAAGGCTCTTTTTAGAGAAACTCTTACATGCAATTCCTACGCCAAATACACAATTGGGAGCCATCTGGTCTAACCTGCCAGAAAACCAAATAGCAAAAGTTCTGAATTTAATCGACAAGCTCAGCGAACAGATCGTCTATAGAAACAAGAAACATTCACCCACTAAAACGCTTCTACAATATAATCTATTAGCTATTACCGATACCTTAGCCAAACGCTTACCATCAAATCAAACTCATTTAAACAGAGAAACTCTGCTATACGCCTATCCTCTCTTAGCGGAAGCCCGCTCTTCAAATTTTTTGTTGGATGACGGAAGATCCCATCAAAAATTAAGTGAAATTATCGACTATTTCTATCCTCAAAAAGGATTAGAGCTTCTTTTTGCAAGCGAAAGCGAAAGACCAGAATGTAGCGGCAGAGAGGAAAAAAAAGCTCTTTTCTGTCTTCAAAATGGATTTAACCTATGGGAATTTTCAGAATCTATCAATTTAAATATCGACGAGTTAGGCAATACGACACTTAACTTTTTCAAAAGTTTTGTAGAGCCTGAAGACCCCATTCAAAGAGAGCGACTGAATGATTTGGGAATTTTAGATAACCAATCTATCATTGAACGCTTGTTAAGGTTTATACAAAAAGCATCTGTAGATCCAACTCTTCTACCCGAAGGCTCCTCTCAGCTATTTAAAATGGCTTTAAGAAGCTATTGCATGCACAGTGAAAATCCTCCTAATAAAGATGAACCCAAGCTTTTTTTCACAGAAGAACCTCATTATATTGACCAACCGCCTAGATTTAGAATCGATACTCAAGGATTCCAAATAGACACTAGAAAGCTCGATCATTCATTCGAAAGATATGAGCCAACTAACAACTATCTAACGAGAACAAAAGGTTTAAACGACCTGATCACAGACGTTCAAACTCCATCTAACACGGAAAGTGCAACTCAACAACTCATGAGTGCGTATGGATTTAGCCGTGAAGAGTGCATGGACTTGTTAGAACCAGCTGTTAACCCATACAGAGAAATTGCAGGCGCTACTGCTTTCATAAAAAAACATCTTAGCCGCTTATCTCATCGGAGAGCACAGCGATATTTGTCCACCTATATCTTCCGTTCATTGCGGATAAGGTCCCAACTTGAAGATGAGCCAGCGATCGCTATCGAGCTAATCCAAATGCAGCAGCGACACGCTTGATAAAAAGTGAAGGAGTCGGTTGGGCCATGCCAACA
>CAZZJE010000255.1:0-4415 GCA_964654295.1 uncultured bacterium
TCAAACAAAAATTAACGATAAAAAGATATTAAGGATATAACGATAAGCGGTTTATAGAGAAGTGCAACAATCTTAAGTAATTGATTTTCAAATACTTATTGCTGACCAAGCGATTGCGTTCATCATTTTCTGATGAAATTGAGGATCTCTCTTTTACCTAGATTATTGGCATAGACTCCGAATTGGCGCATTTGGGCGACAATTAAGCCATGAGGCGTGTTATCTGATAATTCATGAGGCTTGTTATCTGATTGGAAGTTAGAATCTTCAGCTCTAAAAGGAAAATCACCCAGCTTTTGTAAAAGTTCTTGAACTTGATCTTTCTTATAAGAGTAGAAACATTCTTGCAGCAAGCTATCTTTATAAGCGCGTTTTTTGTTATATAAATCTTGCTTGATTTCACGATTATTAGATTCAAGTTTTGTAATTTCTTGAATGAGACGTTCGACCTGTTGTAACTCATTCGAGAGATTGTTACCAGCTTTATTTTGTTCTATTTTCTGACACAGCTGATGCAGCTCTTTCTCTTTAGCCGTCAATTTAGCTCGATTTTTACGGTATTGAGAATTGATACGTAAGATCGCTTGATAGTACTTAACTGTATGGCGTCCCTTCCAAAATTTATATCCATACTTACCTACTTGCATCGCTAATCCAGCCAAGCTCACAATCAAATTAGCAACAGCAAAAGCTTTAACCAGATGGATAAAGATTAATCCAAAAACCTCTAAGACCTCTTTTGCAGCAATAGCCGCTTTACTGGTCGATAAGAGCATTTTGAACGAGTTATAGGTCGTTTTGCGGTTACAATTCTTTTTCGTTGCTTTTAAAACATCGATGCGAGCTGAAACCACATATCTCATGCTCTCCATCCCAACAAAATACTCTTCGCGAGATAGCTTTGCACTCCAATTATTTTTCCAATCGTTCCAAACAGGATTGTTATCGGCAGGAAGCTGCCCCTCCTGCTTCGGATCCCAGAAGGGAGCATAGGTTTTCTGCCAATTTGTTAGTTTGCGTAGCTCTTTTTTGACGTTGTTCGCTTGTTTGCATGTCTTAGTAATTTTTCCAATTTGCACTCCAAAAGACATCACGCTGCCGAAGAGCGAGAGAGAAGAGGAGGTGCGCTCAGCAAATTTCAGAGTCTTCGCATGCTTTTGCGGGTTAAGCGTGCTCTTACCTAAGTTAACTAAAGCATCGATTGAGTCGATGGAAGAGGTGATACCGGCGATTATCTGTTTTTTCTTCTTTTGCTGATTGCTCTTTTCTAAATGGTCCAAGTGATGGGAGAGAGGTTCTAAAAATTTCTGCCTCAAATAAGTGCATGTTTCAGGGTAATCTTTTTGAACGTTTGTGATTAAAGATTGGATATGATTGCGATAAAAGCGAAGAAATTCAATCTCTTGATCTCTCAAATAGCAGCGTTGGTACTTAAATCCAATGTCAAACCAATTAAAACAGAGTCTTTGAAACCCGATAAGATCTTTGTAATTATTAAAAACATCTTTTGTTTTGGAAGATGTATTATGTTTTAGTAATTTTAGCGTTATACTAGTAGATTTTGTAAGAAGGTTAATGACTCTAAGTAGAGCATTCCTCTGATATAGCTCGCTAATGACTTCATCGATTAAGGCGGGGTGGCCTTTTTGAAGGCGCTTATACTGACTTTCAAACCCCCCTTTAATTTCTAAAAATTTCTTTTGAATTAAAGTTCGAGAGTCTTCATTTCGCTTATAAGCAGCGTCTACTTGAGCTAAAAGCACCAGCTCGGGGTCGGACTCTTCCAAGGCAGAATCTAGAGCTTCCTCTGCAAACCCTTTATGGTTACCTGCATTGATGATACTAGAAAAATCACTATTAATAGAGTCGTTAATTGATTTGTTTAAAGTAGAGATCACTTTATTTAAAGAATCATCGGCAACCACAGGATAGCGTTTACGCGATTGATAATAGATGCGCGCCATATAGATCGCTGAAATGGTAAGAGCGATACCCGAAATGATACAGGGCAAAAAGATTGGCGCCCCAGTTAGCAAAAGAACGGCGCTAACACACGAAGCTAGAGTGATTGCTGTTTCTACGAAAGTAGAAATAGCAAAACGATGAATTTTTGCGACTTTATTATCCAAAGATCCCCAAGGACCATCGTCTTCAGGTCCCTTGGGCCCTATTGGTCCTCTAGATCCTCCTAATCCTCCAATTCCCGGTAGATCAGTTGCAGAATTTGGTGGGTTGATACCAGACATCTTGTTTTGAGTAATAGAGTATAAATTTACAGAAACTTAACAATTTTGTTTCATGAGAATAAATAATATCTTAATTTAAGATTGTTTACAAGCTTTTATTATTCTTTACATTGTCGCTCCTTGGTAATTCTCCACACAGCTAGCAGGGCAAAAGAGCACTTGGAATAATATCAACTGGTTTGATAGGATGCAGGGCAACTTTTGCAGTCATTAGATTTTTAGTGAGTTTTTGGGGAGGGGAGAGATGAGCAAACGGATAAAATTATCCTTATATTATTTGATTTTGATCTGCACAGTTCTTTTAGCATTGCCGAGCTGCTGCCGTTCAAGACAGCAATTTTGGGATGATACGCAGACGGCAGGACGCCATATGAATCGTGGGATGCGTTCATTAAGTGGCAAAGGATCTGGTTATTCAAGACAAGTGTGCGACCGCAATGAATTTTGCTCTGTACGCGAATCTCCCTATCAACAAGTTAATTTTGGTGTGGCAGAAGAGGAGTTTATTCCTTTCCCAGACGAAGATCTCTGTGACCAGTTAGCCATGTCTGATTATGCCCATCCCGCTCCGCGAGAGTCACCAGGAGATCCAGGCAGCTCTATCCCCGGCATCGAAGCATTCGCCTCTCCAAGCCGCTCGGCTGACTGGAGTCGCGTATTTAAAACGATCTATTTTGACTATGACAGCAATCAAATTCGCGGCGATAACAATTCCGCAATTTTACAAGGAATCGCTTCTTATATGCGCTCACATCCCAACCTCTATCTCTTTGTTGAGGGTCATTGTGATGCAAGAGGAGCAGAAGCGTATAACTTGGCTTTGGGAGCTAGACGCGCAAATAGCATTCGCAATACATTAATTGATTCTGGTGTTAACCCCGATCGTCTCTTTACAATCTCCTATGGAAAAGAGAGGCCGGCTTCATTGGGGAATAGCGAAGAGGCGTGGAGCTTAAATCGTCGTGCCGAGTTTAAAATTTACGCACGTTAAGTGGGAGAGGAGCTGTGAAAAAGAGGATAGGTAGGGTCATTTGGGTCTGGTCAATCTGCGCCATCACTTATAGTGGCAATCCCTCTACTCTTTGGTCGGCTCCTCCTATCACAGCCAATCGTTCCAATGGAATAGGTCTAGTTGCAGAGACAGCGGCTTCAAGAGAATTGCGTGAGCAGCTTTCCACTCTAAAGCGCGAGATACGTAATCAAGATGAAGAGGTGGCGACAGTTAGAGAACGCTTGGGGACGATCGATCAGCAGATAGAAGCGCTGCAGAGTGAGCAGCAAGAGGAGCTTGCAGCTCTAAAAGATCAGTTAAAAAGCCTGCAACGACAGTCGGACGAGCGTATCGCTGCCTTAGAAAAAAGCATTCAGCTTCTTCTTACCGATCTAAAGCAGCTGCATGAGTTTAGCCAGAAGCAGGTCGCTGCTTATGAGCAGCAGAGAGAGCGTGTGCAAAGCTTAGAACAGGCTTTAGTTGTTCAACAGCGAAACCAAGAGCAGCTGCAATATGCATCACAAAAGCTAGCCGATGCCATGACGGCTACTTTGCGGTCTGATGCAGAGAGCAGCCCGGGCAAGCCAGCAGGCGCTGCCTCTTTAGGACTGGGAAGCTATCAAGTTCAGCCAGGTGACCGTTTGGAAAAAATAGCTCGGCGCCACCATACTACAGTGCAGCAATTAAAAGAGTTAAATCAGCTGACGACAGATCGCATCTTAGTTGGCCAAATATTAAAGGTTCCAGAGCCGGCACCATGAGCTCTTTTTTACCCGGTTCTACCAACGCTGCTATTGGTCTATTTGACTCGGGTGTTGGAGGTCTGACTGTCTTAAAAGCCCTGCAGCAAGAGCTTCCCTACGAATCGTTTATCTATTTCGGCGATACCGCCCGCTTACCATATGGTGAAAAGAGCTCCGAGACTATTCAACGCTACTCTATAGACAATGCACACTTTCTCTTGAAACAGCAGATTAAAATGCTGATTATTGCTTGCAATACAGCCTCTGCCCATGCACTAGATATTTTGAGAGATAACTTCTCCATCCCTATTGTAGGCGTTGTGATACCGGGAGCTAAAGCAGCTGTTGAAGCAAGTTCATCTGGACGCATTGGAATTTTGGGAACGCGTGCGACGATTTGTTCCGGATGTTATGAGCGAGAGATTCATTGCCGCT
>CAZZJE010000256.1:0-4391 GCA_964654295.1 uncultured bacterium
ATTT
Source organism: uncultured bacterium (assembly GCA_964654295.1). Taxonomy (GTDB): domain Bacteria; phylum Chlamydiota; class Chlamydiia; order Chlamydiales; family JABDDJ01; genus CAZZJE01. The sequence goes on from CAZZJE010000256.1 coordinate 5, forward strand.
ATATGTGCATTGGGCCTCATAAGACAACAATTTTGCAATTACCTCTATAGTGTGCGACAAGTCGCCACACTCCAAACACTGATGCGTGGCTACATGCTTTTGACTGATGCCTAAGCTACTTATAGTTAATTATAATTTTTGAATTTTCTTTTTTGAGTTTTGTAATCGCTTTTTTAGTGATCTTAGGACATTTTTTTATCGTAACAAGTCTAATTTTTCTAAGCTTTCCGATGGCGGCCAACGCTTTATCAGTTAATAAACTATTACCGTTTAAATAAATGTATTTTAATCTTGACTGCGACTCAATAAATTTAATTAATTCATCGTCTGTAATGTTTGTAAAATTTAGGTCAATAGATTTTAAAAAGGAAAGTTTTAGGTCAGGTAAAATACCATTTAAGTTGTTAAGACTTAAATTGAGATGCTGTAAAGTCTCTAACTTACATAGTTCGATTAAAGCCTGATTATCCAACCCGCAACTTTTAAGAGAAAGGGTTGTTAACTCACGGCAGTTAGTTAGAGCAGCTATGCCCGCGTGAGTAAACTCATTTCCACAATAGTCAAAACTTAAGGTATGAATATGCGGCCATAAATTGCCAATTATAGTTGCAATATGATTGCTTAGACTACAGTCGATAAGATGACAAGAGGATAGGTGGACAAGCCTACCGAGGTGCTCTCCTATCTTGTCAACCACTTCTGGAGAAACATCAGATAAACTTAAAGTTCTCAGATTTGTCATTTTTCCGATCTGCTCAAGGCCAGCTTCACTTAGTGTCTTGGCTGGATGAATCTGTAACTCTTCTAATCTTTGTCCCAAACCTCTCTTTGCTATCTCTGCTAAAATGCCTTCCGTAAGATTGGATTTTTGGTACCTTGCATCATGGCTATGCAGCGAGAGCTTAAGAGCAACTAAATGAGGAAATAGATTTAAAATTTCCGCCGCCGAGTTAGAAAGATTATAGCATTCTGATAGCTGCAACGCCTGAAGAGAAAGAGGAAGTAACTTATCCAAGTGCGCACAGGTTATATCTAATCCAGTTAAAAGAAGGTGTGTTAAGTGAGGGTATTTTTGGCTAATTAATACCAAGTCACTATTCAAAACATAGCTGGGGCCATTCAGATCTAAAAAACGTACATTAGGAGAGGTTTTATTTAAACTCTTTGCTTTTTCCCAAGCCTCTTTGTCGTGATCAGTAAATTCTACAACTTCCTCCTCTTCAAATTTTAGGCGATCTCTAACTTGAAAATTAGGGTTTTTCTTTTCTATATGAGTGAAGTTTTCAGGAATGCCTCTTAGCGATGGTTTTGCAAAATGAGATCCTGAATTCCACTCTAGCCGAAATGACTGCAACTCTTTTTGCGAAGAGAGAAAAAATTTCAAAGCTTTTAAGCTAATCTTATCGTTACTGCTAATTTCCAGGCGATGTAGGGAGGCTTTCAGGTCTAAGAGTCCCTTGCTGCTAATCCCACAGCCTTTTAGAAAAAGATAACGAAGAGCTCTCATCTCATTTAAAAAGTGGATCGCTGAGTTATCTATTTGGCAATTTTCTAAAGAGAGATGTTCTAACAATCCAAAGACATTTAAAGTTCCTAAGCGCTTGGAAGAGATAAACGAGCAATTATTTAAAATTAAAGTGTTTAGATTAGGCCAAGTAAGCGCGATTTCATGGAGAATATCCCGTGTATCAAGATATCCCTCAATTTTTAAGACGGTTAACTTAAGCTTGCTTAGACACTCCAATGATTCGGCTGGAATAAAGGGATTGCTCATCCCTAGAATTGTCAAATTCTCAACTTTTCCAAGGGCTTCAACTACCTCACTAGATAAGCTGTGACAGGGGGTTAAATGGAGCTCTTGGATGCGTTTAGCAATATTTTCTTTAGCGAGCTCAATTAATAAATCTTCTGTGCAACCTGTCCCTTTTTTTTCTGTAGTAGAGCTTTCTCCTGAGGAGTTTTCGAGAACTTTTACAGGTTGTTTAGGATTAAGAGAAATTTTTAGGGCTTTTAAGTTGCAAAACTCATTGAGAGCTACACATACACGATTACTAATATTAGGACAGTTTGTTAATTGGATCGCCTGCAGGTGAAACTTAGGTAAAAGGGTGAGGTCGTCGTCGCTTACTGTGGAGCCATCCAAATAAAGATGGGTAAGGTTTTATAAATAATAGTTAATAAAGTGAAAATCATCTTGTCCGATCGTTAGCTTTTTCAAATTGAGTGTTTTAACTTCACTGGTTTTCCGGCTAGAATCAGTCGGTCTATCTGCTTCATTACTGTTTTTTCTTGGTAACTCTCTCTTCTTTATCTCTTTCTTCTTCTTTCCCCATCCTGCAGAAGTTTTATAGGATTGCCAGTCGCTATGAGAAGATTGAGAAAAATCCAAAACCTTTTCTTCCTTTCGACGATTAAATAGAGAATTAATGAGATCGCGAGGTGAGGGTTTCTTCGGAGGTCCTGATTTGCCCGATTCCTCTATATCTATTTCATTAGGAAATTTGGATCTGGGAGAGGTCATGGAGACATGGTGAACCAATTCGCTCACTGTAACGATGTCGGATGATTTGGATGAGGTCGATAGCTGATCTGTTTCAAGTGTGGGAACGGGGGGCAATCCAGATATTGTATGGTAAATTGCTTTAACTTCCCTCTTTTTAGAAGGGGCTTCCAACTGAAGTGCTTCAATAATTGTTGCGGAGGATTTATCTTCGGAAGATCTAGGAAATAGCTCTTTAGCAGCAGATGAAGAGAGGGAGAGGCGATTTCGTCTCCGAATTTTTTCCGTAGGAGAAGCGGAGGATGGATAAGAAACAGCTGTATTGCTGCCTGATGGGGAAACAGGATCAGGAGTGCACATATGGGCCTCCACCCGTAAAAGAGAGTTGAGAGGAATTAACTAGAATTCAAGAGACTAGAACCAGATTTCTGGTTCTAGTCTAAAAATAATTTTATAATACCGAATCGGGTACTATTTGCCAAACTTTATACCGCCGCTTGAGCTGTAATTATTTTGATCGTGGGAATAGGGTTTTTGGTTGCTGCCTTGCAATGTTTGTATTTGCTCCTGTGTCTCTTCATAGCGATTAAGTGTCTGCTGCAGAGTCTGCTCTAGCTCCTGAATTTTCTCTCTCTCTTTCTCGAGTTCACGAGTGATTGAGTTTAACGAGGCTTCATCCTGAGCATAATCTGCTTCATCGTAATAGCTATTTTTTGATGCAGCTACACGATTTGAGGCACGTCGACCCGATTGGTAAGAGTCAGATTTCTGTTTGGAACTAAGCGCGCCCTTCTCTTTCTTTGGCTGGCTTGGAACCTCTTCTTCCTCTTCTACCTTCTCTTCAGCCGGCTTCACATTTTTGGCTGATTTAGTTGGCATTGGCTCTTCAGCTGCCACTGGCTGGCTTTTTTTCTTTTTGTATGGCAAATTAGCCTTGGCTTTTGAACTGCTTTTTGCAGTCTTCGCTTCCGGCGTTGGATTATTCACCTCGGGCTCCTCAGGATAATCGATCGTGCCACCTTTCGACTCCTCTAAATTGGCCCAGTTAGCCTTGCTGCTCTCTTTTAATGCCACAGCTTCGCGCTCTGCTTTGTTCAGGCGTGTTTTGTTGCGCATTTCAGAAGAGTTCTCTTTTGATATCTTTTTAGTTTGCGACGGCTGCTGAGGAACAGATGGTCTAGATTCTAAATATTCATTCAGATCTTCATCCATCGCTGTCTCTTGATAGCGTCTATCTGGTGCAGGAGTTAATGCGCGTTTGGTGGAGGAGAGCTGCTCTAGCGCGCGGGCATAAGCTTCTCGCTCACGCTCTTCCAAGGTAGACTTTAGCTTTTTCACTTTTGAAAGAAGCTTCGTTGTCATCACATCTCGCTCTGTCAATGTCTCATGCAGGCGATGCTGCTCATCATAGAGCTCTTGAACTTTTGAGTTAAACTGAGCTAGCTCCTTATCTCTCTGGTCAACCAGCTCTGTATAATAGGTCAGCTTCTCTTGAAGAGCTTGGGTGCGCTGAGTAAGCTCTTCCGATAACTGCTCTTTCTCTTTAAGCTGCATCACAGTGACTGCTAGCTCAGCTTGCAAGGCATCGACAGATGCGATCAAGCGCTCGTTTTCAGATGTTTGCTCTAAAAGCTCTTCTTGAGCTTTTTGTAGATGCTTTTGCACCATGTTAAAGCGTTGAGAGAGAGTCTGGTTGCTCTGCTCTTGTTTCTTTAAATTCGCCTGAGCCTCTTCATGCTGTTTTTGTAAACGCTGAATACGCTCTTGAAGCTCTTCATTAGAACTTGCCTTTTCATCAAGCTGCTTCTTTGCAAGAGCAACCTGTAATTTTAAATCCTCCTCCTGTCGCTGCTCTCTTTTGCGGAAAGAGACGATTCTCTTCTGCTT
>CAZZJE010000257.1:0-4378 GCA_964654295.1 uncultured bacterium
CACTCCAATCAAATGTATCTTCATCCCAACAAGCATAGTAACCTTTCACTGGGTATACTAAATAGTCTTCACCCTGCCAACTTGAATCTATCAGTTGAAAAGCTAAGTTTTTGAAAAAAAGTTGTAACGCCTCCTCGTTTTTTTCAAAAACTTTCTCTAGAAAATCTTGGTGGTTGGCAGCTAGCTTGTCATCGACTTTGCAAAATGCATCGAATAACATCCGTTGGATGCGAACATAATTTAAATAGAGAAGAGGGTTATATCCAACAATTCTTGATGGTTCTATAGGCTCCATGTGATGTTTCCAAACGTTTCTAAAACTTAGCCAAGTACTGTCTAAGTTAAAAACTTTTATTGTTTTATCTATGAGCTCTGAATGAGCAGCAATACTTGCCTGCATGGCCTGCATAGTGGAGGAGCTGATTTTAAGGCTTAGATTAGGCAGATTGCTATAAAAGCCGCTTCTAGTCGCAGATTCAACAAGCTGTGGGTTATTTAAAGCCTGATAAACGAGAAGTTTAAAACTAAAAGAGATTGGTTCATTAGGAAAGTTAATGATACTCATATTTGAAGAGTTTATACTCATAATTGTGGAGTACACCAATCCTGGATCTTGTGTGAGTTTATGATTTCTTTGGTTTTGTCCACTCAGAAGCTTATTTAGGGCTTTTTTGCTAGATTGACCGGAGCAGAATTTACGTAGCTCATCGATAGCTTTTTGATCAGTTGATGGGAAAGTTGTTGTTGAAAGAAATTGGTGAGTGGGTGATGTAGATTGGCTAGAGGAGCTGTTAGAAAAGCTTGGACGAGTAGATGTAGAGATAGGAGAGGAATTAGTTGTTGAAGAGAAGGTAGGAGAAGCGCTAAAGGAGATGGGGGTTGTTCTTTGCCGTTTAAGAGGAAACACAAATTTCAAGCTATCTTTATGTGCACGTGGAATCAATAGTGCAAATTGGCTCAGCATAGGAGTAAGAAGCTGCCATGTTTCCAAAGAAAAAATGGTGAGATCGTTTTTTCTTTCATAAGAGAACTGTTTTTGCTCTTCAACTTGGGATTGTTCAACGACGACAAAAGCAATGCGCTGTAACTCAACAGATCGATCTTGTAGTGGATAGCAAATGGGTAAACTCTTATTAAACAATAGAGAAAATTGTTGCTGGCTTGAGACTACTTCTACAATCTGGTTGATAGCCGATCTTTTATGCCATTCTATTCGATCATCGAAAACGACGAGAGGAACTGTATCACCTTCATCTATAAATGTTAATTTTAAGAAGTGCAGCCCTACTGGTAGATCAAAAAGAACTCGAATATGTTGGCTGGTAAAGATTTTAGAGTCGGGGCAGAGTTGATCAAGCCGGCAGCTATATTTGGGAAAATAGACCTCTTTTGCTTCACTTAAATCTTTTGCTAATTTTTCTATATAATTCTTTAAATTTTTAAGATTAATGGATTCTTGCGCAGAGCAAGTCTTCTTAAGCTTATCCTCAAGTTCATTTGTAATAACGTCTAATTTTGTCTGAACGCTGGGCCACTCTATTGGAAACGAGTGGGGATGCTGACAGAATTTTGTAAATAATCGAGGCTGTAGCAGGTTACGCAGATTTTGAGCGGCAGAAGAAATGGGAAGGTCTAGAAGGTTAAGAAAGCGGACTAGCTGGCTCTGCTCTTTGTAAGAGAGCATGTCGGTTATTGTAAGAAATAGGTCTTGGACTAATGGGATAATATTTTTTTCATAATAAAAATTAGGCTCACTTGCCAAGTTGGCAATCAAATGATGGAGATAGAGAATGTCGCGATGAGAAACTCTCGTTTCATAAGGAGGCTCTTTTAAGGATTTTTCCCATTGATAAAGCGACTGATACAAGAGGCCATAAAAGGCATTCCTAGAAGCTTTTCCATTCGAAAAGAGCGTTTTAAGGTCATTCAACGTCTCTTGATTACTAAAAAGAAGAGTGAGGAGGGAGGGGACATCTGGAATATGTGTAGCATGCCAGAGATAAGGGGCAGGTTCAATGAAGGGATCGGGCTTTGTTGAATCTAAGGCGTGGATGAAGGAGCGCTTTTTCATCGCTTCGGGAGAAGGTTGAATGGGCTGTGTCGATAGCTGGTTAGAGAGATTGCTGGTCGGGCCACTCTGAGGACCTGACGAGTGGATAGATGGTAGATTTGAGGGAGTGGCAGCAATCCCAACCTGAGATGTAATCATTGAACTACACATATGACAGAAGCCTTTCTAAATTATCAATTAGAGAAATGAGGTAACTATTCATCAATCGTTAGTTCATCAGAACTAGATGTCAAGACATTGGGTGTTGTTGGAATCCATTTTTTTGGCGCATTAAGTTCCAAAATTTTTTGTGCTATCCTATTTTTTGATGGAATTGCCATTGGCCTCGGATCAATCTGATTAGGAGGACTCCATGTAAGAGGAATCAAAGAGGGCAGGCGACCTTTTAAAAAGGCTTCGTCTAGCTGAGCAATCGATTTTTTTACTATCCAGTAGCGTTTTTCACTCTCAAATTTATTTGGATGATTGACAGCCAAATAAGTCACGGTGGATAAATTTTTTTCAGGAATCAGATTAGGAAGATGGCATTTTGAACAAAGCATGACTTTATAAACGCCCTCTAAATAATCCAATTTTGATGGAGATGAAGGCATCGTATTGAGTCCTTCAATGTTTACAGAGTAGCAGTCGTGCACCCCCTCAAACTCTTCTTGAGGAAAACTTGTTGTTAACTCTGTCTCCCCTTCTGGAAAGTAGCGCGCATAGTAGCGAGGAAAGAGAATTTCATAACCTTTTTTTAAAAAGTTTTCTCTGCCAAGCAGTGTCGCTTTCCACTCTGCAATTAACTTCTTTTGCTCATCCGCTTGAAACTCACTAAGCACTGGAAGATTTAATCTCGCCAGAACTTGTGGAGAACATTTATCCAATTCACGAACAATTTCAATCGCTTCTTTTAGCAACTCCTGATCAGAGGGAATATCGCTAGCCTCACGGCAATGGTAGATCATGGGATAGAGAAACCTTCGAAACAGCTTGCCCTCTTCTCCCGGAATGAGTGCTAATATTTTAGCTAAGCGACCTCTTTCAATAGCTGGAAGCTTTTGCAATAGGTATTGAACAGAGCCTACAATCTCTTGCTTCTGATTGGCGTCCGGGCGAGTGTAGCAGTAAGCAGCAATTAAAACCGTTTGTGCCTGCGGCTCTAAGTAGCTCTTGTCCCAATTCACATTAGCAAATCGTTTCGCTTCAGCTGCTAATTTTTTTGTTGTTTGCCACCAATCACTATCTCTTAAAGCAACTTGTGATAAGTAATCATCTAGGTCCTCTTTTGTGAACTGCTTCTGATATGAGCTAGCTCTCTGCTTGTTACCAAGACCTAAAAACGGAGTCTGTAAACTATTTGAATGTAAATTTGCTGGATTTGTCATGCGCTTACTATCTATTTTATATGGTCAAAAGAGTAAACAAATTCTCTAAATTTAGGTTCTTGTTCAATCGTCGAGATCTCTTCATCAAACAAGAGATGCCTTAAAGGCGAATTGTCTAGTTTTGTTGGCAATGAGCCTGCTGTTGGATTCGAATTGCTAGAAAAATAGCGGGAGGCAATAGCATCTCCCATCTCTTTAAAAAGACGAATGATCAAATCCATTCGCTTTTGTATGCCCTCAGTAAATGAGGAGGGCAATGGCTCTCCAGTAAGATATGCAGATAAAGATTCCTTCTCCATAACAGATAGGTCGTTATATAGTTGCCGTGCCAAAGCAGGTTCATTAGCTGTTAATCGACTATCGCTTCCATCTGCTGCACCCGTTTCAAAGGTGTTGAAATCTATAAAAGCCTTTAAACCATCCTTTTCTTCAGGATGTATCGGACATTCAAGAGTATCTAAATTCGTTGACAACTTAGATGCTTGGATAATTTTAAAGGCTAAAAAGGTAAAGAAGAGCCTTTTAGCAGATTTATTGCCACATAAAATTCGATCAAAAAGCGTTGCTTTCGGTCCATTAAACAGATGGGGGTCTTTGGGCCCTCCCAGCAAATGCTCTATATTTTTAATCTCTTCACGGACAAAACTCGCATGGTAGTAAAGTAGACTTTGAACGGATTTAAAGTTGAAGTAGATCAAAGGATTATGGCCAATCACCTGGCCGAACAAGGCGTCATCCTTAATATCTGCCCACGTATGCCTCATCGGTGGAGGTAAATCGGTGATGGAAGAAAAAGAGTTTTTTATATGAGAAAGCAGTCTCTTTCTGCTTGCCCGATAGTTATTAATTGCAGATATCCGATTGGATAAGTGGTCAGAATCTAGATTTTTTGGCAGCTCTTTTCCGTTATTTAAAAAGCCTTCTACTATGGCTTGCCGAA
>CAZZJE010000258.1:0-4370 GCA_964654295.1 uncultured bacterium
GCGCTATGGGAAAGTAGTCTCTTATACAGCTAATGACTTACCCAAAAATGTTTCCAATGAAACATTGAGTCAGCTTTTTCAATCACTGGAAAACTATATCAGCCAAAATCCAGAAGAGGAGGAGAACCTTCATTCTCAGATAAGAGATGCAACAGACTTAACTTTTATCGAGTTAAAGAACAATTTGTTAAGTCATCCGTTTATTAAAGCGTTATTGAGTGTTAAAGAGCAAGGGTTGGAGACTGTTTCAACAAGCAAATACCATCTCTTTGCCATTTTACAAGCCATTATAGACCAGAGCAGCCATCGCTTACCGGGAAAGTTGTCACAGCAAGATGAGATGCTTTTAAAGGTCTCTTGCTCTGTCCGAAATTGCAGTACAGGTAAGCGCGATGGCTTGCTAAACTACTACAATCTGCTACCTGCCCAATATAGACGTATCCAAACTGCAGGTATCGACGATAACCCAAGCAAACGCTTAGCTTATGGCTTTGTGATTGGAGCCATTCAGAATGCGATGCATCACACAATACGTCAGAAAGAATTTGTACGGGAATTGATCAATAAGCATGGGATCTCTCAAGAATCACATCAATCGCTCTTTTTGATTAACCGATTTGCCAAACAGATTGGCTTGCCGGCAGAAATTTTATTTGATTTGCATACCGAGCAGCTAGAAGATGATCTATTAACTGTTACACCTCAACGGTTTTTAACAACTTTTTTTAAATATTTTAATTTAAATCAATCTCACAAATATCTCTGTCAGCTATTTGACCAGTCGCAGCAAAAGGGTCTTTATGAAGGAATCATTTCCTGGATTCAGAGTGCAAAAGGTAAAAAGGCAAAAATAAGTGATTGTTTTGAAATCGAAGAAGTTGAGAAAAACGGAAAAAGCAGCTACTTTTGGAAGTTATCAGAAAAAGGGGCGACGTTGCTTTTAAAAAACATCTCTTTCCAAATCAAACTCAAGAAGAGGAAAGAAGAATTTAAAAAGCCTTATAGTAAGAAGGTAAATAGTCACAGGTAACTGTTCGCTTGAATGGGCTGCACCCTTGCTATAAACCACATAAAAACTCGGAGGGTATAATGAGTACGATTACATTTTGCCCTCCTCCTCTACCCTTAAGCTTTACAGCACAAATTTCGCCAGAGCTGATTGAGCAGGGAATTCCCTTACGATTTTTCAACATCATTTATCAAGAGCCTAATGGGATTGATTTTAATCGCTTTTTCAATGACTTACAGAATGCGAAAGAGAATTTAACTCAAAAAAAATACTCCACTTGCAATCTCGCATTTTTAAACTCGTTGTCCTGCAGTGAGCAGCAAAAATTAGCGATTACAGCGCAATTATTAGAGATTGCTCTATGCAAACGCTGGAACCCAAATGACAAGAAAGAATCAGAAGATTTAGCTCGCATCATCCATTCTCTAACTCCTCTTTTAACATTAAAAGGAGGAGAAGAGCTCGGCATGTCAATCGAAACGCTTTCGGAAAATCGAAATGAGTGGCTAGAGCAGGTTATAAGAAGCTTAGCAAGGCACGTCTTAGAACCATCTTACCCTCCGCAAGACTCCCCACAGGTAATAACTTTAACCCGCTTAGAGCTTATGCAGGCCATTGCATCTCAATTATTCCCTGACTTGCCACAACTGGATCCCTCTCTTTTACAGCTTATTGCCAACTCAGAGACATTTGCTGAATCGTTTCTCTATTTAATGGATCTGTTACAAAGCCCTTTTGCTTCAGCCAAAATTAATCTGCTTAATAAGTTTTATGGCAATTTTCCTGATTTCACAAATCCTCTTCTTTTGCTGTCTAAACTCCATTTATTTTGGAAAAAGGAAACGCACTTTTTTAATCAGGAGCTATTTGAGAAAGAGATTCCTGTAAGTTTATTTGAACTTTTGAAGTTATTTAGCTCAGAAAGCAATGAGGAAGTCCAAGCTTCACAATTTCTGCTTTGTTTGAAAATAGCTATTGGGCTGAGTAAGATGGGATACTCTTCCGTATCTACGCTATTTAACAACAAGATAATCGAAAAGCTGATAGAAGCCAAACCAGAGGATAAGAATCGGTTTTTAGAAACCTTTTGTAAGACTATTTACCGTCCGACCTTTGACAACTGGGATATTTACCTAGCAATCTGTTATAAACTGCTAGAAAAAAACCTAACGATCTCTCGTTTTTTAAGTTTTCACAAGAACATTCACACTGCATCTGGCAAACGTTTTGACTGTTATAAAAGACAGCTCTACGAACTTTGCCAACCAGAGTTTTTAGAAAAGAGCCAAAAGCTTTTAGCTGTTTTAAATGAAGCAGAATTAGAAGTTTTTCGCTTCGATGATCTTCTGTTGATTCCAATTCCACAACGCATCAACGTGTTAGCTGCAGCTTTGGAAACTGCTCATTCAGCGATTCAATATACTATTTTCTTCAATGCATTTCGCTTAAATTTACCTCTAAATAAAGCGGAAGAAATTTTAAACTCTTTTCCTGCATTATTAAACCAGTCTAATCTAACGGCATCGAGAAGAGCGTTTTTATGTTTATCGAGACTGCCAGAAGATTGCCGTGAACAGTTTGAAAAGGATTGCTTGGCTATTTCGTATGAAAGAAGCCATCCCGCCTCTGCAAAATTTATAAACACCATTTATAAATATTATACGAATAAGCTGAGATCGCGGCGCACCTTCATGCTTCGAATGTGTAGAGATCAAGATTTATTGTTAGAACATAAAATTAATATCTTAAAAATAGGTCTCTCTCTTTCTGGTTCAGACGTTTTTTACCAGGTAGAAAAGACTCTCCGCTTTCTTAAAACATATAAACTTCCTCTCTCTACTTGGTTAGAAGAGCTGGCAGCGAGTGCAAAAGATAAGGCGCTCTCCATATCTGTTTTAGATTTTATTCTAGGTACATTTGGAAGAAATTGGAAAAAGGGCTGTTTAGCGGCCATTCTCACAGCCTGCCAAAACATGATTAACAAATTCCCTCTTGAAAACCATCTTGTTGACTTTAGTAAGATTTTCTCTTATTTAGATCAAACTTCTCGAGCACCAAAACGTAAAAACAGACGTATTAATGAACGAGATCCGCGCTATAATTTTATCAAGCATTTTTCCTCGTTTGATGAAGTCGCTATGGCGCGAATTTTGCAGCGCCTACCAGGTCTGTTAGACTTACTTCAAAACCTGCATGTATCTAGCCTTATTCCTTTGTGCCAGAATATTTGCTCGATTTCGGAAGAGGATTGGAAGAGTAAAAAAGATATTATTGAACGCATTTTTGATAACTATAGAATCAATAATTTATATGATCAAAAGACGCTTGATAAAATCAATTTTCATTTCTCATTCGCCCTTCTATTTAGTAATCAAATGGTTTATGACTCTCTATCTTACATCTACACAATCATCCAATTTGCCGACCAAGAGCAGCTATTTTCTCCTCTATGGACGTCATCGATGTTGCAAAGTTTTCAGCTGATTCCTGTAGAAAAGCGTCTTCTAGTGATTGAAATAGCCTACTATCATCTCTATAGTTTTCCCCAGCTACTTCCAGCCTACTTTACAATATGGTATAAGGAAAATTCAAGAGATCTATGGGTAAACGAAGAGTTCTCAGCAGCTCGAGACGTCTGGCTATTCATTCTTTACTTTCATAATAAATTCAATTTAGAAAACTTTAGTTATATTTATTCGATTGTAGAAGAGATGCAAAATTCTCCACATATCCTACAGTTCTTTTGCGCCCTCTCTCTTATCGATGATGAGATGGAGAGTTTAGAAATTAAAAATCGACTAATTCTAGAACTAAGTCACCATTTTCCTCGCTGCTTAAAAAATGATCTTTCTTTGTGTAAAGAAGAGCTTTGTATCCTATTTTCTATCATTCCGTCTTCATCCATAAACTTAGTGACAGCCAATATTCAAGCTAACCCTTCAATCGATAAGAGCTTTAAGGAGTTCTTATTTATCTTGATGTCCAATGCAGCACTTCGCGAGAGCGTCTTTAAACGCATAGAAGCGATCATGACTTCGAGCCAAGTCTCTCAGGAGAGTCTCCATCACATTTCCAAATTTGTCATCGATTTTCACGAAGAGCTTTTTTTAGAAGAAGGCCACCCCCTGTTTACACTTTGCATCCAAACACTTCAGAGCCATCCAGATGTTGTATCACAACCTAAAAATCGATATCGCATCTTTTCAGAGCATGAGAATTCGAAAAAACTTGTAAAGCATCTCACACTACTGTATACAAATGGCGATGATCACTTGCTATGGAATTTAAATTTAATTAGACGGTACTCTTCAACAATCAACTTTGTCGCGGATGATTTACCCCAAACTGTTTCCAACCAAAC
>CAZZJE010000259.1:0-4340 GCA_964654295.1 uncultured bacterium
CAGTGGCAGCAGCTTCCTGTTGCTGTAGTCACAACTTATCTTCAAGCTCCACACTATGCATCCTTATTTCAAGGCCTTATCGGCCCTAGTTTGAATGGTAGCGCAGCCTATAATGATCAGGGAGAAGTAGAAGTTTCTATTCAAGGCACCTATGGAAAGCATTACTTAAAAGGAGTCTTGCAAAACCAGCAGTTAAATTTAACAGCTCCTATGACTCTAGAAATCACCTTTAATGCCTACCTTCAGCGCTTTTTGCAAGAGGTGGGAGGTGCTGTTGCATCACTTCAAGGAATAGAGGGACCTGTTACACTAAAAATATCGGAAGCTAGCACGATTCCCTTAGATCCCTTTCGTTTAGAAAACATGCGTATTGGAGCGGGTTCTTTACAGATGGGAGAGTTAACATTTAATAATAGCGGAACGATCCACTTGCTGATGGAGTTTTTGCACGAAAAGTCTCAGAAGGTTGCCACACTGCGCCCAACAGCGATCTACTTTAATCTGGATCAGGGAGCTGTAGCAATCGAGCGTTTTGACTTTTTGGTTTTAAATAAGTACCCCTTAGCTTTATGGGGCAAGCTCAATTTGGTTAAAGAGAAGCTGCGTTTGAATTTGGGTTTAACGCCGCGCGCACTCTTTTTAGCTCTGGGAGTGACAGGGATTCCGAAAGGAACATTGGTTCAAGTACCAATTCGAGGGTCTTTTAACAATCCAACCATCGATAGTCAGAAGGCGACTAGACAGGTAACGAAGCTTGTAATAGAAAATCAGGTAGAAGGTGCTATTTTAGCGCCTGTGATGAATCTATTTGCCGGCGGAGGAGGTCAAAGTGAGTCTGCACCAGCTCCGACGACATATCCCCTTCCCTGGGACACCGAAGTTGATCCCTCTCTTGCACCACACCAGCCCGCCTCTCCGCTTACTCTACCGGAGGAACCGGTAAAAAAGCTAGGAAAGGGGGTGGGATCGCTTCTGAAGTCGATCGTCGACTAAATTAACGGACTGCGTAAGGCTGACGCTCACGACGTTGAGCGAAGCTAACACGCAGAGGGCGGCCGAGCCATGGCTGATCGTTGAGGGCTTGCATAGCAGCATCGGCGGCATCAGCATTTTCCATTTCAACAAACCCAAAACCTTTAGATTTTTCAGTGTAAGGATCGGTGACGATTTTTACGGAAACAACGACGCCATAGGCTTCGAATAGCTTTTTGAGCTCTTCTTCTGTAGCTCTCCATGCCAAATTTCCGATAAATAATTTATTCGATTTCATTCTAATCTCCAATGAGATGTTCTTGCTTAATTGTAGGAAGGTTTGAGTCTAATTATATAGCATAGGAGCAAGTAGAGGGTGTGAATGAAGGACGACAAAATCCAACGTCAGAGAAGGGGATAAAAAGGACGATGAACTCTGAATTGTGCCTTGCAGGGACCTATGAAGAAGGGGCTTCGGGTTAGAGGGCGAACAGATGCTCCCAGATCGAGTCCTTAACGCAGGTACCGTTACTACTCTTAGCTGTTTTAGATTTGACTCGAATCTCCTAACTTATGCTGCATTCTTGCTGTCCACTATGGAAATTTTACACGAATGCAGACATACTCTCCTTTGTAACTTAAATCCTGTTTTTAGTCGATAACATAATGTGTATTTATGCCGGAACTGCCTGAAGTTGAAACACTCGTTAGAGAGCTACAAGAAGCCAAACTTGTCAATATTCCGATTGTCAAAGCCGAAGTTTTTTGGTTAAAAACCTTGTCAAATCTGACTCCAGAGGCCTTTGCAAAACTGCTGAAAGGCTCTTGGATCGTCTCTTTTCGCAGGCGAGCAAAATATCTGGTGTGGGAGCTTAATAACGGCTATTTGATCTATATTCATTTAAAAATGACCGGCCGTTTTATTTTCAAAGAGGCGTCGCATCCGAGGTTACCTCATGAGCATGTGATTTGGGGCTTTGCGGATGGAAGGGAGATCCGTTTCCACGACACCCGTAAGTTTGGGCGCATCTTTGTTGTAAAAGGAGAGGAGTTTGAAAAGAAATTTGGTCCAGAACCCCTTTCAAACCAATGGAGCTATCAAGAGTTTAGAGAGGCACTTAAAAGCAAAAAGCGCCAGATAAAACCTCTTTTACTTGACCAGCAGTTTTTAGCTGGTCTAGGGAATATTTATGTCGACGAAGCATTATGGGAAGCGCGTATTCATCCGTTGAAGATTAGTAGTGGTTTAACAGAGTTGGAGATGCAGGCCCTTCATCAATCGATTCCCTTAGTTTTAGAGAGAGGTTTGTTGAGAGGTGGGACGACGTTGGGAAGAGGCATCAACAATTTCTATCGACTTTCGGGAAATCGAGGAGAGCATCAGCTCGTTTTGAATGTCTTTCGTCGGACAGGAGAGCCATGTCCCCGGTGCGGAACAGCGATTGAAAGAATTGTCGTAGGGCAGCGATCCACCCATTATTGCCCAAATTGCCAGAAACTTGATTAGAGACCTTCTTTTTTTCCTAATTTTCTCATATAGTAACTCTTTCCACCTGATTTAAGGACTATTAGATTAAATGCATACATTAGAAGAGGCTTTAGAAGCTTTAAAAGCGGGAAAATTTGCCTTGGTTGCTGACGACCAAGATCGTGAGAATGAGGGAGATCTGGTTCTTGCTGCAGAGTATGCCACCCCTGAAAAGATCGCCTTTATGGTTCGCCATACAACAGGCATCTTATGCGTTCCAATGCTTGGAGCACGTTTAGATGAACTTCAGCTGCCACAAATGGTCCAAGACAATACAGAGCTTCATCGCACAGCGTTTACGGTTTCAGTCGATGCATCTGAAGGGATTACGACGGGTGTTTCCTCATCTGATCGAGCGATTACAATCCAAAAGCTATGCGATCCTAATACCGATGCGAAAGAGCTTCGCCGGCCTGGCCATATTTTTCCGCTGCGCTATAAAGAGGGAGGCGTCTTAAAGCGCGCCGGGCATACAGAGGCTTCAGTAGATCTCTTGCTACTGGCTGGCCTAAAGCCTACGGCTGTGATTGGAGAGGTGATCCGAGAGGATGGGATGATGGCGCGTATCCCAGACTTGCAGCTTTTTTCAGAGCAGCATCACATTCCTATGATCTCTATCGCTGATATCATTCGCCATCGAAGAAAGCATGAAAAGCTAGTGAGCTGTATTTCACAAGCTAAGCTGCCAACAATTTATGGCGAGTTTACCGCTTATGTCTACGAATCGCTTCTGGATCAAATGCAACATTGTGCTTTGGTGATGGGTGACGTTCGAGATAAAAAAGATATCTTAGTCAGAGTTCACTCGGAGTGTTTAACAGGAGATGTCTTTGGATCGAGGCGTTGTGATTGTGGCACGCAGCTACACCAAGCATTAGAAATCATTGCCAAGGAGGGACAAGGCGTTTTGATCTATTTACGCGGCCATGAAGGCAGGGGAATTGGTCTGGGACATAAAGTCAAAGCTTATAATCTTCAAGATCAAGGTAGGGACACTGTGGAAGCCAACGTTGAATTAGGTCTTCCTGTCGATTCTAGGGAATATGGAATTGGGGCTCAAATATTAGTTGACTTAGGTCTCTCAACCATTCGACTTCTTACAAATAACCCTTCTAAATATAGTGGCTTGGCGGGATATGATTTGAGTATTGTCGAGCGAATTCCCATCATTACTCCTGTAACAGAGGAAAATCGGCGCTATTTAGAGGTTAAACAGTCCAAGTTAGGTCATTTTCTAAACATTGAATAAATCAGAGTCAAGTTATGCATATCTATGAAGGCCATTTCAATGGCAACGGAACTAAGATTGCCATTGTCGTTTCTCGATTCAACGAATTATTGACTAAGAATTTATTAGAGGGTGCATTGGATGGATTGAAACGCCATGGAGTGTCTGATAAAGCTATCTCTATTGCTTGGGTTCCAGGGGCGTATGAGATTCCCCTCATTGCTCAAACGTTTGCACAATCTGGGCAATATGATGGCATTTTATGTTTGGGAGCTGTCATTCGTGGAGAAACCCCCCATTTTGATTGGGTTGTAAGTGGGGTAACTTCGGGGCTTTCACGGGTAATGCTAGATTTTAATCTTCCTGTTGTTGCTGGCGTGATCACAACGGAAAATTTGGACCAGGCCATTTCAAGAGCAGGAACAAAAAGTGGGAATAAAGGGTTTGAGTGTGCGTTAACTTTGCTTGAAATGATTGATTTACGAAAGCAATTAGGCACTAAGTGAGGCAAAGGCAAAAATTTTGGGCGTTTAAAGCTATTTGGAGTGCGGTGACAAGTCACCGCTTTTTGCTCATCTCGACTTGTCGAGATGTTTATATGCCGTATATGAT
>CAZZJE010000260.1:0-4333 GCA_964654295.1 uncultured bacterium
ATCGGTTACTAAATTTCCTCCGTATAACTTGAATTTTGCAATTACCTCTATAGAGACAATTGCAAAATTCAGAATTAGAAAGAGTTTCCCTATCTAAATAGAAAGGTTTTAAAAAAAAGGCTTCGCGTTGAATTAGCTTTTAACTTCTCATTGTTTTTTGGATCTAAGCTTGCTAAGCTTTCTTCTTTACACTAGTTTGAGAAGGAGCGACTATGCCTTTCGATGCTCAAGAACACTCTCTTGCAAACTTGATGCAGGAGAATCGTCTTTTTTCTCCTCCCGCAGCTTTTGCCAAGCAGGCGCATTTTAATGATTTTCGGCACTATCAAAAACTCTATAAAGAATCTCTCCAGCAGCCAGACCTCTTTTGGCTAAAGCAAGCCCAAACTCTCGATTGGATGAAATTGCCTACTATGGCTTGTCGTTATCGCTGGGACAGCCAAACTAGAGTCATTGAGCATCGCTGGTTTGAAGATGGCACCTTAAATGTTTGCTGGAATTGCGTCGACCGGCACGTAGCAAATGGCAAGGGAGATTGTACAGCTCTTATTTGGCAAGGAGAAGAGGATGCTCAGGTGCGGCGTTACACCTTTCTTCAGCTGCAGCAGGAAATTTGCCAGCTGGCTTTAGCATTAAAATCGCGAGGCATTCAGAAGGGAGACCGCGTCTGCATCTATCTACCCCTTATTCCAGAAGCTGTCATCGCTATGTTAGCCTGTGCTCGCATTGGAGCTATTCACTCTGTTGTCTTTGGAGGGTTTAGTGCAGAATCACTATCTCATCGCATCCAGGATTGCAATTGCAAGCTATTAATCACCTCGAATAGTTCCTGGAGAGCAGGAAAACGGATTCCTTTGAAAGAGATCGCTGACGAGGCCCTCGTTCACTCTCCCTCAGTCACTCATATGATTGTCGTTCAACGAGATCAGGCAGCATGCCCGATGAATCCAGCTCGAGACACCTGGTATCATGAAGAGCTTGCACGCTTTCCCAAAGAGACGCCATGTGCTGAATTAGCGGCTGAAGATCCGCTTTTTATTCTCTATACATCAGGTTCAACAGGCAAACCTAAAGGAGTCGTCCATACACAAGCGGGCTATCTACTCCAAGCAGCGATGACCCACCACTATGTATTTGACTATCATCCGGGTGAAGTTTATTGGTGTACAGCAGACGTTGGCTGGGTGACAGGCCATAGTTATGTCGTTTATGGTCCATTGGCCAATGGAGCAACAACACTTATCTTTGAAGGCGTTCCCAACTATCCAGATCCAGGACGCTTCTGGCAAGTGATTGCAAAGCATCGCGTAAATATCTTCTACACAGCTCCTACGGCTATACGATCGCTCATCCAAGCCGGCTCGGAGTGGCCTGCTAAACATGACTTAAGCACTCTCCGTTTACTAGGAACAGTTGGAGAGCCTATCAATCCCGAAGTTTGGATGTGGTATCATCAGGTGATTGGCAAAGGCAAATGTCCTGTTGTAGACACCTGGTGGCAGACAGAGACGGGAGGCATTATGATTGCTCCTCTGCCCGGTAGCCACACGTTGAAACCCGGCAGTGCCACCCAGCCCTTTTTTGGTGTCGATCCAGTCGTTTTGAGAGACAATGGCACCATATGTGGTCCAAACGAAGGCGGCAGCTTATGCATCCGACGCCCATGGCCTGGAATCATGCGTACCATGTGGGGCGATCATGAGCGCTTCATCGACACCTACTTCAAAACATTTTCTAATATGTATTTTACAGGCGATGGCTGCCGAGTAGATAGTGACGGTGACTTCTGGCTGCTTGGTCGAATCGATGATGTTGTCAATGTCTCTGGTCATCGTATTGGGACTGCCGAAGTTGAAAGCGCCTTAGTCAGCCATGAAGCTGTTGCTGAAGCAGCCATCATTCCCATTTCTCACGTGATCAAAGGCCAAGCCCTTTATGCCTTTGTTACGTTAGTAGAGACAGCCGAAGCAACCCCTGAGTTAAGACAGCAGCTGATGCTGCATGTGCGTAGAGAGATTGGCCCGATCGCGGTACCTGAAAAAATTCAGTTTGTCAAAGCGCTTCCCAAAACACGTTCTGGAAAAATTATGCGTCGCATTTTGCGTAAACTTGTCGACCATCAATTTCAAGATCTAGGAGATATTAGCACCCTTTCAGATCCGACATTAATTCAGGCTTTGATTGAGGATCTGGAAGAATGAGCGATGAAGTCTTTATGGCCGAAGCCATTAAGGTCGCTTCAAAAGCGAGGTTGATTGCACCTCCTAACCCATGGGTAGGCTGTGTGATTGTTCGAGATGAGAAGGTTGTTGGCCGAGGGCACACTCAAGCTGTTGGTCAGCCGCATGCTGAAGTGATGGCTCTCAAAGAGGCCGGTGAAGTAGCAAATGGGGCAACAGCTTATGTGACTCTAGAGCCCTGCTGCCATTGGGGACGCACGCCACCTTGTACAGACGCTCTCATCGCTGCTGGTATCCGTCGAGTTGTCGTTGCGATTGAAGATCCAGATACCCGTGTCTCTGGTCAAGGCATTCGTTTATTGAAAAATTCTGGAGTATGGGTAACAACGGGAATTTTAGCTGATGCAGTGCAAAATCAGCTGCGTCCCTATCTTTTCCAAAGAAAACATAAGCGACCTTATGTACTCCTCAAGGGAGCAATCAGTTTAGACGGCCGTCTAGCCGCGCAAGATTACACCTCGCAATGGATTACAGGCCCTAAAGCAAGAGCCGACGCGCATCGCCTAAGAGCCGAATCCCAAGCAATCTTAGTAGGATCTGGAACAGCCATCGCCGACTCGCCAGCTCTTACTGTTCGTCATGGAGCGCTTCCTCCCAAGCCGCCTCTACGGATTTTATTAGATAGACGCGGCCGAACTCCTCCCTCTGGTCCTCTTTTTGACCAAACGTTAGCTCCTACCCTCATTTTCACTTCAACCGAGACAGAACACTCTATCATCGACCGTTGGCTTGCAACCGGGGTACAGGTAGAACAGATTCCAACAGAGCAGCAGGATTCACTTTCACTGAGAGAAGTGCTAAAAAGTCTCCATCAACGTCAGGTTGTTCAACTGCTTGTGGAAGGAGGGGCAACACTCTTTAGCGCTTTTGTCCAACAACAGCTTGCCCAACAGCTGACGATTTGCCTTGGCCCCTGCTTATTGGGAGAAAAAGGGCTACCTCTTTTCAGCCAGCTTCCCATTTCAACGATCCACGAGGCGCCGCGTCTAGATTATCTCTCTCACGAATTATTTGATGATTGTATGCGCATCGATTATCTATTTACAGATGTCACGTAGGCTTTTTAGAGGTACTGGCAGAATTGAAAAAGGTGTAGTTGCTGGCAATAAAATAAATATCAGCACTTATACCATTTCCGGAAACGATATTATTTATTTAAAAATCAGAATATCTTAATTTAATTTTAACCATATAAAGTTAAAATCTCATTCATTATTAAAAAATCTAATGATTTGAGGTTTTATGTCCTTAGAGAGTGCTGCTCCCATTCCTTCAACAGTTCAAAATGGAAATTCAAATGAAAGTAGAGTTAAAGGCACTCTTCAACAGATCTCTTGGAAAGGACGCCACGCAAGCTTAGATACCAAATGGCATCAAAAAGATAGTACGCGTAAAATAATCGGAGCAATCCTATTAACAGTTGGAGTTGCCCTTGCAGCGGCTACAGTTGCAACAGCACTTCTGTTTGTAGCCACACCTGCTGTAGTGATGGGAGCTGTAAGCACCTTGGCAGCCTGTACAGTTCTGACATTAATTCCTGGCATCGTCTTTTTATCCCTGCCAAAATCTTGGAATGACCCTAAGCATCGAATTCAAATGGGACAAAAGGCAGCTCAAGTCATTGTTCGTGAAAATTTAAGCTATCCTCAAATTCGCCAGCGTTATGGAAGACAAATTGATCACTATCAAATTTTAAATCATCAAGACATCAATCACTTTTTAAGAAGAGACGCTCAAACTCTCGCTTACGCCGCCTTTCGAACACGCCATGGCACCGGATTTTTAACACAGTTGGATAGCCGCAACCAAAGTCTCTTAAGAAATCGCTTTTTGGACATGGTAAAGTCAACCAATCAATCCATGATTCCGCTTCCCGCTCTACTAAGCAACTATGCTACTGAAATCCAGGTATTTCGTATCACAGCCGAAGAGATCTCAGCTCTACTCGAAGAGGAAGTCGAAGCGCTTAATTTTGCAGAATTTAAAGAGAAACATGGTATTAGCTTTCTTGCAGAAAACTGGCCTTATCATGCGGAAGGAAATTTACCTTCAAAGCTATTAAGCCAAGAATCTAGGAATAGTTTAAAAGCAAG